>JADZDM010000030.1 GCA_020851035.1 Gemmatimonadaceae bacterium
ATGTGTTAAGCACGCCGCCAGCGTTCGTCCTGAGCCAGGATCAAACTCTCCAAGAAGAATTCAACCAGCTCTCGCGAACCGCTCACAACTCCCATTGCTGGACCATCATGAGACGGTCCGGAATCATCAATTTCGTGTTTGTATCGCTCGCCGGCAGGCACGAACCCGCCGGCTCAATCGCGATATCACCACTCGCTTGCTCTCTCAATTGTCAATCAGCTGTCCTGTCCGGGCCCCGGAGCGCGTGACACCGCGTCTCGCAGAACCTCGCCTCGCCCCGTATCCGGGGGAGACCCCAATGATAGCAGAAACGCCCGCCCAGTCAACCCCCGCCGGGCCGCCACCACACACGACACCACACCGCACCACCCACACCCTCACGCGTCCGTTTCATCCTCACCCGGAATCCGCTCGTACCGGTCCTCCGTGAAGTCGATCTCGTCCGCCTCGTCGTCGTCATCCTCGTCATCCAGCTCGTCGTCCTCGAACTCGTCGAGATCGTCGTCGTCGTCCTCATCCTCGTCGTCGTCCTCGTCGTCGTCGTCGAGGGACTCCTCGTCCTCGTCGAGATCCGCCTCGTCCGCCAGGTCGTCGTCCTCCCCCGCCACCCCGCCACCCGCCGCAGACCACACCAGCCCCGCACCGGACACCGCGCCAGCACCGGCGCCCATCGACCCCTGCGCATCCGCCCCCGATGCCATCGATGCCCACACTGCCTCTTCCGACATGCCTGCGTTCTCCCCGTGCGTCCGTCTGGCGTGAGATTCGTGCGCCGCCACGCGGCAACACCTGCCCGCCGCGCGCGACACCTGTGGTCACTCGTTGTTGCGCTCCTTCTTCAGGTCGCGCGTCACCCGCTTCCGGTCGATCGTGTTCAGCACCTTCTTCCGCAGCCGGATCGACTGCGGCGTCACCTCGATCAGCTCGTCCTCCTCGATGTACTCCAGCGCGCTCTCCAGCGTGTGGATCCGTGGCGGCTCGAGCACGATCGCGTCATCGGCTGACTTGCTGCGCATGTTCGACAGCTTCTTCTCCTTCGTGGGGTTCACGTCCATGTCCCCCGGCCGCGAATTCTCCCCCACCACCATCCCCTCGTACACCGGCTGGCCCGGCTCCACGAACAACGTCGCCCGCTCGCCCAGGTTGCCGAGCGCGAAGGCGATGATGGTGCCGTTCTCCATGCTCACCAGCACCCCGCGCGTCCGGCCATCCAGCGCCCCCGACCACGGCCCGTACTCGAGGAACCGGTGGTGCATGATCCCCGTTCCTCGAGTATCGGTCAGGAACTCGGAGCGATAACCAAACAGGCCGCGCGCCGGAATGCGATAGGTCAGGCGCACCATCCCCTGCCCCGGATTCTTCATCTCCGTCATCTCGGCCTTGCGCGGCCCGAGCTTCTCGATCACCGCCCCGACGTACTCGTCCGGCACGTCGATCAGCAGTTCCTCGTACGGCTCCAGCCGCTCGCCGTTTTCCCCCTCGCGGGTGATCACCTTCGGCCGCGACACCTGGAACTCGTACCCCTCGCGCCGCATGGTCTCCATCAGGATCGACAGGTGCAGCTCGCCACGGCCGCTCACCTTCCACGTGTCCGTGTTGTCGGTCTCCTCCACCCGCAGCGCCACGTTCCGCTCCAGCTCCTTCATCAGGCGGTCACGCACCTGCCGCGACGTGACGAACTTCCCCTCCTTGCCCGCGAAGCTCGACGTGTTCACCTGGAAGTCCACCGAGATCGTCGGCTCCTCCACCGCGATCCCCTCGAGGCGCTCCTGGAAGCTGGGATCGGTGATCGTGAGGCCGATCTCGACGTTCTCGAGCCCCGCCACCGACACGATCTCACCCGCCGACGCCTCCTGCACCTCCACCCGCTCCAGCCCCTCGAAGCAGAACAGCTTCGTCACCCGGCTGTTCTGGATCGGCAGCGCCGGGTCCATCTGCAGCAGCGACACCTGGTCGCCCACCTTGATCTTCCCCATCTCCACGCGCCCGATGCCCAGCCGCCCGAGGTAGCTCGAGTAGTCGATCGTGGACACCAGCATCTGGAACGGGCCGGTCGCATCGTTCGGCGGGATCGGCACGTACTGCAGGATGGCGTCGAACAGGGGGTTCATGTTCGTCCCCTCCACGTCCAGGTCCATCGTCGCGATGCCCTGGCGCGCGCTGGCATACACCACCGGCGCATCCAGCTGCGCCTCGGTCGCATCCAGCTCGATGAAGAGGCTCAGCACCTCGTCGTGCACCCGCATCGGGTCGGCACCGGGGCGGTCGATCTTGTTGATCACCACGATCGGCACGCGCCCCAGCTCGAACGCCTTGCGCAGCACGAAGCGCGTCTGCGGCATCGGGCCGTCGAACGCATCCACCACCAGCAGCACGCCGTCCACCATGCGCATGATGCGCTCGACCTCACCGCCGAAGTCGGCGTGGCCGGGCGTGTCGATGATGTTGATCTTGTTGTCCTTCCAGCGGATCGAGGTGTTCTTCGCGAGGATCGTGATCCCGCGTTCCTTCTCGAGCGGGTTGGAATCCATGACACGCTCGGCGACAACCTGGTTCTCGCGGAACGCTCCGGCCTGGCGGAGCATCTGATCCACGAGTGTCGTCTTACCGTGGTCGACGTGCGCAATGATGGCAATGTTACGAATAGACATGCGGGAAACCTAGTCCGGGGGCCAAGTGCCCCCCGACGAGGATTCCCGCCGCCCGGAGCCCGGACATCCCACCACGCCGGACATCCTCCCCCCCCGCGCCGCGCCGCCACCGCCCGCCGTGCATGCGCGGGCTCACCCACAGGCGCCCCCGCAGCGCCCCCTCCGCCCTACGCCGCCACGCGCTCCAGCGCGATGCCACGCGACTGCAGCGCCTGCTGGAAGGCCCCCTTGTCCACCGCCTTCATCCACGCGTCGGCCGCCTCCACCACCCCCCGCTCCACCAGGTCCAGCAACGCGTCGTTGAGCGTCACCATGCCGAGCTTCTTCGACGTCTGCATGATCGTCGGGATCTGGAACGTCTTCCCCTCGCGGATCAGGTTCGACAGCGCGGTGTTCGCCAGCAGCACCTCTCGCGCGGCCGCCCGCCCCCCGCCCTTCTTCTTCACCAGCGTCTGCGAGATCACCCCCTTCAGCGACTCGCTCAGCATCGTGCGCACCTGCGACTGCCGGTCGGCCGGGAACTGGTCGATCAGGCGGTCCACCGTGCTCGGGGCCGTGGTGGTGTGCAGCGTGCCGAAGACGAGGTGCCCGGTCTCCGCCGTCTCGATCGCGATCGCGATGGTCTCGAGGTCGCGCAGCTCACCCACCAGGATCACGTCCGGATCCTCGCGCAGCGCCGCCCGCAGCGCACTCTTGAAGCTGGAGGTGTGCACCCCCACCTGCCGCTGCGTGATGATGCACTTCTTGCTGGCGTGGACGAACTCGATCGGGTCCTCGATCGTGATGATGTGGTCGTGCCGCGTGCGGTTCACGAGGTCGATCATCCCACACAGCGTGGTGCTCTTGCCGCTGCCGGTGGGGCCGGTCACCAGCACCAGCCCCTTGTTCAGCGTGCAGAGGTTCTTCTCGAACTCCGACAGGCCCAGCTGCTCGGCGGTGATGATCGTCGACGGGATCAGCCGGAACACCGCCGCCGCGCCGCAGCGGTCGCGCAGCGCGTTGCCGCGGAAGCGCGCGAGGCCGGGGATGTCGATCGCGAAGTCGGTGTCGCTGCAGGCGAGGAACTCCTCGCGGTTGCGCTCGGGCATCGACTGCAGGAGCATCTGCTCGAGCTGGTCGTGGCCGAGGGGCGCGGTGCCGGGAATGCGGACCAGCTCCCCGTCGCGGCGCAGGATCGGCGGCTCGCCGACGCGCAGGTGCAGGTCACTCGCCTTTTCGGACGCGAGGGTCCGCAGGAGGGTGTCGAGCGCATGGCGCGGGCCGTGGTCGAGGGCGGGAGTGGCACCGGCCATCGTCGCCTCCTCGCGGAGGGCCGGGTCGGCGGCACTGGCCGGCATGATCTGCGCCACCACGCGGCCCTCGCCGTCCCGCTGGATCGTGCAGTCGACCGGCACCCCGTTGCTCTCGTACGGGAAGCGCGCCGGCCCCCCCTGCATCACGGCCGCCTGCAGCGCGGCCGGCGCAATCTCGCGCAGCAGCCCGACGATCTGCTCGGCCGTCAGCGCCTGCTTCGTGATCGGGCGCGTGCCGCCGTCGAAGCGCAGTTCCGCCGCCGCGCCTTCGTACAGCACCAGCGTGGTCGGCGGCGCGGTCCCCAGCGCCACGAGGAACTTGTCGAGTGATGCCATGGGCAGCCTGCGCAATGCGTAGGACAGGCCGCGAACCGGGGTGGGTCGGCTGCCGATCCGGGGGTGGGCGGTCGGGTGTGGGGCTTCCGCCCGAAAGACGCCCCGCCGGCCCGGTCGTCACGTCTGTTCACGACCCCCTGCGGCGCGTGCCGTTCGCTAACTCCGGTCCGGGCGCTTGCTCGGGTGCCGTGGCTAGGCCGGCATCGTCAACAGGGTTCGCGCGGAAAACGCGGAAACGGCCCACTAAAGCGATGCGGCACCGGTGACGGCTCACCCTGAAGAAAGTGCTGTAGGAACTGCGCCCGCGGGCACGCAGTTCCCACGAGTTTTCGTCCGGGTGTCGACGGAGACAGGCCTGCTGTGGTGGCTTTCCGCGTTTTCCGCGTTTTCCGCGTGAACCTTCTTGACGATGCCCCGCCAGTCGCAGACGCCGGAGATCAGGGCGTGTGCGCGACCGTCTCCTGGTTCGCCAGCCGGATGCACAGCAGCACCGCATGCCGGAAGCTCGACACGTCCGCGATGCCCTGCCCCGCGATGTCGATCGCGGTCCCGTGATCCGGCGACGTGCGCGGAAACGGCAGCCCCAGCGTCACGTTCACCCCGCTGCCGAAGCTCGCGACCTTGATCGCGGTCATCCCGACATCGTGATACGGCGCGATCACCGCGTCGAACTCGCCACGCATCGCACGCACGAACACCGTGTCGGCCGGATATGGCCCCAGTGCGCCGGTCTCGCGGGCCACGGGGGCCAGCAGCTCGGTATCCTCGGTGCCGAAGCGACCGCCGTCGCCGCCATGCGGATTGAGCGCGCAGAGCGCGATGCGCGGATCGGCGATCCCGAACCAGTGCTGCAACCCCGCCCGCGTCAGCCCCACCGACTCGCGGAGCACGTCTGCCGTCAGCGTCTCCGGCACGTCGCGCAGCGGCAGGTGCGTGGTGGCCAGCACCACGCGCAACGTCTCACTCGCCAGCATCATGGCCGTCGGCCGGCCGGTGAGCTCCGCCAGCAGCTCGGTGTGGCCCGGCGCATCGTACCCGCCGAGCAGCAGCGCGTGCTTGTCCAGTGGCGCCGTGACGATGCCCCGCACGGCGCCGGCGGAGGCCAGTTCCACGGCCCGCACCACGGCGTCGCCGGCGAGCTTGCCGGCCAGCGCCTCGCTGCCGCCCGGCAGCCAGGTGCCGATGGACTCGTGCACGTCCACCTCGGTGCCACGCGGGCCCACCACCAGCAGGTCACAGAGCTCGCCGATCTCGTCGTCGGCGAGCACGGCCTGCACCAGCTCCGGCCCGATGCCGCGCGGATCGCCGAGGGTGACCGCGAGCCGCGGGCGACGTCGCGTGGTCACCGCTCGGGCGGAGCCTCGGCGGGCGCGGCGGCCGGGAGTTCCGGGATCGGGTTGCGGAGCACGAACGTGGCGCTGCGCAGCCCGTCGATGAAGCGGCGCATCGAGCGCTCCTCCACCAGCTGGGCGCGGATGCGCTCGCGGACCTCCCCCACCGAGTACAACCCCTCCTCCTGCTGCGTGAGGAGCTGGAAGACGACGTACTTCTTGGTCCCCCGCCGTGCGTTCTCGATGGGGAACGGAGCGCTGATCTCGTTCGGCTTCAGGTCCTTCAGCGCCGCGATGTAGGCCGGCGGCAGCTCACTGCGCGGGAACGGGTCGTTGAACGCGCGGATCTCGTCGGGATCGTGGAACTTCGCCGTCAGCGTGTCGTACCGCGACCCGCTCCGCCACGCCGTCGCGACGCTGTCGGCCAGCCGGTAGGCGCGCTGCTCGTCGAGCGAGTCGAGCGTGGGGATGATCAGGATGTGCCGCGCCTTCACTTCCTTCGGCTGCACCTTGTCGACGCGGATGATGTGGAAGCCGAAGGTGGTCTCGACCACCGGGCTCACCACTCCCGGCGGCAGCGCGAACATCATGCGGTCGAACTCGGGCACCATGTTCCCGCGGCGGTTCCAGCCCAGGTCTCCGCCGGTCTCCTTGTTCGACGGGTCCATCGACTCACGCTTGGCGACGAGCTCGAAGTTGCCGCCGCGCTGGATCTCGAGCAGCAGCGAGTCGATCTTCGCCCGCGCCCGAGCCTTCGCTTCCGGGTTCGGCGTCGGGCTGATGACGATCTGCCGGAACGTGACCTGCGCCGGCCGCTTCGGGAACGTGGCGCGGGTGCGCTCGTAGGTCTCGACCACGTCGGCGTCGGAGACGACGGCGCGCACCAGCTTGCCGTCGCCCTTCATCTTCTCGATCAGCTTGCGCTGCACCGCCGGGCGCCGCGCGGCCTCGATCAGCGTCTTGCGGTACTCTTCCGGCGTGCCGAAGCCGGCACCGGCCAGCGCGGCACGGAACTCCTGGTCGCTCTTGAACTGCTCGCGGATCTTGCGCAGCTGCGTCTCGACGTCGGGCAGCACGTCGCCGTCGGTGACCTCCACCTTCTCCACCGCCGCGGCCTGCATCAGCACCTCGGCATCGATCAGCTCGTCGATCAGCCGCTCCACGAACTTGCGATGCTCGACGCTGTCGGTGGGGATCTGCACCCCCTGCGCGCGGCGCGTGTTGTACTCCTCCAGCACCTCGCTCCAGAGGATCGGATGGTCACCGGCGACGGCGATCACCCGATCCACCTGCACCACGGTGGGGCCGGCGGTGGGCCGGGCCGCCGGGGCCGTGACCTGCGCGGGCAGCGCGGCGGCGGCGAGGAGGGCGGCGGCGAGGAACGTCGATCGTCGAGTCATGCGGTGGTGTACCCGGGCGGCATGGCGTCGTTTCACGACCGGGGCGGTCGGACCGGGCGCCACACGACAAATGTAGATGCAGAACGGGGGAGCGCGGTGATCGCGCTCCCCCGCTGGTGAGGCCATGATGGCAGCCTTACGGCTTCGCGGGGGCCGGAGCCGGCAGCGCACCGGCCGGCGCCTCGCCGGGCATCGGCACGGCCGACGCCGGACGGTTGGCCGCCCGCGTCGAATCGGCCGACCCGCGGAGCTTCTGCGCGGCCTCGAGGGCCCGGTCCACGCCGGCGTCGACGATCTTGGCGCCCGGGTACTTCATGCGGAGCATGAGGTCCATCGACCGGGCGATCGGCACGAACGCCCCGTCCTTCACCAGCATGTTCTCGAGGAAGGTGTTCACGCGGCCCACCGCCAGTGCCTCACGCGTCTCGGGGGTCTTGGCGCTGTCGGTGAGCTGGTTCGGGGCCACGCCGAGCTGCGTCCAGGAGTTGATCACGAGCGTGCGGAACTCGGCCCGGATCTGGCTCTTCTCCTGCTCGGTGAGGTCCACCTTCGCGCTGTCGGCCTGGGCCAGGAACAGCTCGTTGCGCATGAAGTTCTTGACCAGCGTGGGGATGATCGTGTCGGGCGCGTTCTGGATCTGCGCCACCAGCCCCTGCTCCGGCGGATAGGCGTCGATCCAGCGCACGAGCTGGCGGGCGGTGAAGTCGCCGCGCTTGGAGCTGCCGATCACCATGTTGCTGCCGCGGTAGCTGTCCAGGTCACCCACGATGTCGCGCGCCATCTTCGGGGCGTCGGACTTCACCGTGACGGTGTTGGCGGCCTCGAGGCGGGACCAGTAGGTGGACTCGGCCACGGCGGCACCGCGCTGCTGCAGGAGCTGGGCGACATTCTGCGCCACCGCCGGGTACAGCGGGCGGTAGATGATGTGGAAGCCGAAGCGCGACTGGACCACGCCGGAGATCTCACCCGGCTTGACCGACTTGAGCGCGTTCTCGAACTCCTGCGCCATGATGCCCTTCGGGAAGGCGCCGAGCGCACCGCCCTGCTGCGCCGAGCCGGGATCCTGGCTGAAGCGCGTGGCGAGCTGCGCGAAGTTGGCGGCCGTCAGCACCTTCCGCACCGAGTCGGCGCGGCCGCGCAGCTCCTGGAGCTGCTGCGGGGTGACGCCCTTCTCCGGCGTGCGGAAGAGGATGTGGCTGGCGGCGAGCACCTCACCGGAGTTGTAGCGCGCCTCGCCGTCGGTGGTCGGCGTGACGGCCCACGTCTTCGAGATGACCTCGAAGAACTTGCGGGCGCGGGCGTTGGCGATGGGGGCCCAGAGCGCCGAGTCGAGCAGCTTGGTCTCGTTCAGCGAGTCGCCGGCAGCGCCGGCCTTGGCGAGGAGCTGGTAGTTCACCCACAGGTCGGCCACCACGCGCACGACGTCCTTGCGCAGCGGGACCTTGGAGGCACCGAGCAGCTCCGACAGCTTCTTGACGGTCAGTTCCTGCGAACCGGCCTTCGCGACGGTATCCGCATGTGCGCTGAGCGCACCGCTGTTGCAGCCGGCCAGCTGGGCCGTGGCGACGACGGCGATCGCGGCGAGGGCAAGTCTTCTCATTCGACGATATAGGAAACGGGTGAAGTCTGGGGCGACACGGACGGGCAGCCGCACGACCGTGGATCAGCGACTCAGACTGCGCAGCGAGCGGACGAGGCCTTCGAGAACGGCAGCACCACCAAGCCGCGTGAGCTTGAGCGTCAGCGGCTGCGCGCGGCGCACCTCGGCCTGGAACTGCACTTCATGGAACGCGGCGCTGAGCCCCTTCATCCGGGGCACGGCATCGGCGCGAAACGTAATACGGCCCTCATTGCCACGCACCAGCACGGCTTCGATCCCGAGGGTCCCGCCAAGGAGGCGGAGCTGGGCGAGGTCGAAGTAGGCGGCGGCGGCGGCCGGAAGCGGGCCGAACCGGTCGCGCACCTCGGACGCCAGGGCCTCGATGGCGGCGGCGTCCGGCGCCGTGGTGAGGCGCCGGTAGACGTCCAGCTTGAGGTCCTGCAGCGGGATGTAGTCGTCCGGCAGGAAGGCCGGCACGTCCAGCGACACGTCCGACGGCTGCGGGGGCGGCGCCTTGTCGCCCCGCTGGATCCGGGTCACCGTCTCCTCCAGCAGCCGGAGGTAGAGGTCGAACCCGACGGCATGCACGAAGCCGCTCTGCTCCGGCCCCAGCAGGTTCCCCGCCCCGCGGAGCTCCATGTCCTTCAGTGCGACACGGTAGCCACTGCCGAGTTCGGTATGGTGCTCCAGCACCCGCAGGCGGCGCTCGGCGTCCTCGTCCACGATGTCGGGCACCAGCAGGTAGCAGTACGCGCGACGATGCGAGCGCCCGACCCGGCCCCGGAGCTGGTAGAGCTGCGCCAGCCCGAAATGGTCGGCCCGGTCCACGAACATCGTGTTCGCGTTCGACACGTCCAGCCCGCTCTCGACGATCATCGTGCTGACCAGGATGTCGGCCTCGCCGCGCACGAACTGCCGCATGACCTCCTCCAGCTCACGCTCCTTCATCTGCCCGTGGCCCACCACGATCCGGGCCCGCGGCACCAGCCGCGCGAGGTGGTCGGCCATCGCCAGGATGGTCTCGATGCGGTTGTGCACGAAGAAGCACTGCCCGCCGCGATCCAGCTCGCGGGTGATGGCCTCCTCGATCAGGGCATCGTCGTTCGGCTCCACGTACGTCAGCACCGGGCTGCGGTCCCGCGGCGGCGTCTGCATCAGCGTCATGTCGCGCAGGCCGGCCAGCGACTGGTGCAGCGTGCGCGGGATCGGCGTGGCCGTAAGCGTCAGCACGTCGGTCTCCATCTTGAGCTGCTTCAGGCGCTCCTTGTGCTTCACGCCGAAGCGGTGCTCCTCGTCCACGATGATCAGGCCGAGGTCACCGAAGACGACGTCCTCACCCAGCAGGCGGTGGGTGCCGATCACGATGTCCACTTCCTTCCTCTTCAGCCGCTCCAGCGTGGCGGCCTGCTCCTTGCCCGTGCGGAAGCGGCTCAGCTCCTCGATCACCACCGGGAAGTCGGCCAGCCGGTCACCGAAGGTGCGCACATGCTGGTCGGCCAGGATCGTCGTCGGCACCAGCACCGCCACCTGCCGCCCGCTCTGCACCGCCTTGAAGGCGGCGCGCACCGCGATCTCGGTCTTGCCGTAGCCCACGTCGCCCACCAGCAGGCGATCCATCGGCCGGCCGCCCTCCATGTCGTGCTTCACGTCGGTGGTGGCGCGGCGCTGGTCAGGGGTGTCCTCGAACAGGAAGCCACTCTCGAGCTGCATCTGCCACGTCGTGTCGGGCACATGCGGTGGCCGGCTGGCGATGCGACGGCGCGCATACAGGTCCAGCAGCTCGTGCGTCATCTCGAGGATGGCGGCACGGGTCTTGTCGCGCTGCTGGCTCCACTTGCGGCCACCCAGCTTGTGCAGGCGCGGCGGCGGCGCATCGGCACTCACGTCGCTGGCGGCGCGATATCGCTCCACCTGGTCGATGCGGTACAGCGGCACGTTCAGGCGATCACCACCCTCGTACTCGATCACCGCCACCTCGACGGTGCTCTCGCCCACGAAGATCGTGGACATGCCGCGGTAGATGCCGATGCCGTGCTCGAGGTGCACCACGTAGTCGCCGCTCTTCAGCGCCGTCGCCACATCCAGCGCCGCGCCGCCGCCGTACTTGCGTGCACGCCGGATGCGGCGCTCGCGACGGAAGATCTCGTGGTCGGTGAGGACGCGCAGCCCCTCGCGCCCCTCACCCGGCGGCAGCAGGAAGCCCGCGCCCAGCACGCCGAGTGCCAGCGTGGCCTGCGTCTGCCGTCCGCGCTCGTCGAGCAGTTCCTCGAGGCGCTCGAGCTGGCCGCTGTTGTCGCAGAGGATCAGCGTCGGCACGCCGGCGGCCACCAGCTTGCGCAGCGCCGCCATGTCGCGGCCCACCGTCTCGGGGGCGCGCACGGGGAAACCCACGTCGATGGAATCGGCGGCGGGATCGACGATGTGGATGGTGCCGAACGCCCGCAGCCGCGTGCGCGTGACCTCGGGCTGCTCGAAGAGCCGGTCGCGCGGCGGGGCGTCCTCACCGCGCCGGCGCGCCAGCTCCACGTGGTGCTGCGCCTCGTCCCAGGTGCGGCGCAGCTCGGGATCGATGCTCGTGCCGAGCGGCTGCACCAGCAGCGTGTCCGGCGGCAGCAGGTCGGCGAGTGTGACGCGTTCGTAGGCCGCCTCGCCCTCCTCGCCGGCCGGGATGTCCACCGGCAGCACCAGCGCCACGCTCGCATCGCGCGTGCTGCGCTGCGTGTTGAGGTCGAAGTGCCGCAGCTCGACGATCTCGTCGCCCCAGAACTCCAGGCGCACCGGCTCGGCCATGCCGAAGCTGTAGATGTCGAAGATGCCGCCGCGCACGCTGTACTGGCCGACGTCGTCCACCATCGGCACGCGCTCGAAGCCGTGCGCGTCGAGGTGCTCCGAGAGCGCCTCCAGCCGCCACGCATCCCCCTTGCGCAGCTCGAGGCGGGCGCGGCTCACGGCGCGTGCGAGCTGCGTGCGCTCCATCAGCGCCCGCGACGTGGTGAGCAGCAGGCGCACCGCGCCGCGCGACAGCTTCTCCAGCGTCTCGACCCGCTCGCCCGCCACCTCGCTGTGCGGCTCGGCCTCGCCGAAACCCTCGCGCGGCGGGTAGAGCGCGATCTGCTCCGCGTCCGACAGCGCGCCGAGGTCGGCCAGCCAGCGCTCCGCCTCGGGCAGCGCGTCGGTCACCACCACCAGCACGCGGCCGGTGAGCCGGCGCGCCAGCGCCGCCACCAGCACCGCATCGGCCGAGCCGTGCAGCCCGGTGAGCGTGAGCGTGCGCCGCGGGGCCGGCAGCGTGTTGAACACCCGCGTGAACTGCGGCAGCCGTTCCAGTGCGTCGAGCAGGGTCGGTAGGCCCATCAGGCGGGTCGAGCGAGGGAATCGGTGACGGCGGCGCCACCGGTGCGGTAGCGGCCGGAGAGCCACGCCTCGGCGAGCACGGCGAGCAGCGCCAGCAGCAGCAGCGGGAAGACCATCGGCTGCGACGCGCCGGACTGGCGCACGCTGCCGAGGAACGCCGGCACCTCACTGGACAGTGCCACCCGCTCCGGTCCCCCGAAGTGCGCCAGCAACGCGGCCGCACCGGCGCGGGCCAGCAGCGGCTCGCCGGCGTCGAGCAACACGCCGATGGCGCCGGTGGTGTCACGCCCCCGCATCCAGAAGTAGACACCCGGTGCGGCTGGCGCGGTCACGGCGCTGCCGGTGAGTGTGCGCGTCACGGTGCCATCGGCGCTGCGGAGCGCCGTGGCGCCGGCCGGCGGCAGCAGGGGCGCACCGGCGGTGACGAGCGTGGCGGACGTGGCCCCCGACGACAGGTTGCTGATCGCGTCCGCCAGCCAGGGCACGAACGTGGCGCGCACGGGCAGCGTGGTGCTGGCCGCGTCCAGCGGCGAGCCGACCACGATCCACTGCGGACCGCGCACCATCCACGCCCCGCCGGACACCTGCGCCAGCGTGTCGCCGGTGGCCCCCGGCTGCGCCACCAGCGGGAACCAGCGCATCACACGGATCGTGGAGTCACCGCGCAGGTCGCTGGTCCGTGTGCGCACGAGCTGCGTTCCCCGCTGCTCGGCGCCGTAGCGCCACGGGATGCCGAGCCGGGACAGCGTGGCGTTGGCCGCGGCCACGCCTCCGGCATCGGCGGGGGGCAGCAGCAGCGCGGGCAGTGCCGTCACCTGCGCTGCCGGTGCGATGGTGACCGTCGTGCCACCGCCGCCGCGCACGCGTCCGCTCTCGCGCAGTGCGCCGACGGCCGCGGCCACGAACTCGCCGGCGGCATCACGCACCGACGGCGCCGTGCCCACCACGATCGGCAGGATGGCGTGATCGTCGCCACCCACACCCGAGGGTTCCAGTGTCACGTCCAGTGCCTGCCACCCCGTGCCGGCGCCGACCAGCGGGATGCGCAGCGTGGCCAGCGAGTCACCACGATGGCGCACCACCACGCCGCGCGCGAGGGTGTTGTCACCGATCGCGATGCGATAGGCGGTGGAATCGCGCACCGCCTGCACCGTGAGCTCGACAGCACCACGCGGCGTCCACCACTGCGGCAGCGCGGTGGCGGCGAGGATCGCGCCGTTCGGCGGCGGCGTGAGTGCTGGCACGTACACGCGGACCCGCGACGACGACCGGGGAAGGTCGGTGCGCCAGGCCGACTGCTGGCCATCGGTGATCACCGCCACCGCGCCGCCGTCGCCGCCGGCCCCCTGCGTGAGGGCGATGGCCGCACGCACGGCGGCGTCGAGGCGGCCGGCGTTCGGGAGCGCGATCACGCGGGAGAGCGCGGCATCGATGGCATCCGGTCCCGTGAACACCGTGCCGTCGGCGGTGAGCAACCAGAGCTGCTCGGCCGATCCCGACGCGGCGCGCAGTTCCCGCGCGGCGGTGGCCAGCCGGTCCAGCACCGGTGCCCCGCCGACCATCGCCGTGGTGCTGAGCGAGTTGTCGAGCACGATCGCGAGGGCGCGCGGCGTGCCTTCCCCGCGCGACCACACCGGCCGCGCCGCCGCCAGCGCCAGCAGCAGCACGATCAGGATGCGGAGCAGCAGCAGCAGCAGGTTCTTGGTGCGCACATCCTTGCTGGCGTCGCGCTCGGCGCTCTGCAGGTAGCGGACGGCCGGGAACTCCACCCGCGCGCCGATGTTGCGGCGCAGGAGGTGCAGGAGCACGGGCACGGCCGCGAGCACAGCCAGCGACAGCCAGAGCGGAGCGAGGAAGGCCACGTGGGGTCGTCAGCCCCGCACGGTGTCGCGGGCCGCGAATGCCCGGTGCAGCGGCATGCCGAACGGCTCACTGGTGTCGCAGAGGGCGTAGCGTCCGCCCTGTTCCACGAAGAGGGTGCGCCAGGCGGCGATCGCGGCCTCCACGGTGGCGTTGTACGCCGCGCGCACCTCGCGGGCGCTGGCGGCCACTTCCACGCCGGTCTCGCTGTCCACGAACCGGGCGTCGGTCTTCACGTCGAGCGTGCGCTCGCCGGGATCCATGATGTGCATGGTGAGCACGTCGTGGCCGGCCGCGCGCAGGGCACGCAGGCCGGGGGTGACGGTGCCGGCGTCCAGCAGGAGGTCGGAGATGACGATCACGATCCCCGGGCGCCTGACCAGCTGCGACGCGCTCTGGAGGGCCAGGTCGAGCCGCGATTCACGACCGGTGCCGGGCTCCTGCATGGCGGCGACGAGGCGCTGGAAGTGCGCCGGCCGTGCGCGCGGCGGCAGGACGGTGCGCACCGCGTCGTCGAACCGGATCAGCCCGACGGCATCCCGCTGCTTCAGCAGGAGCAGGGCCAGCGCCGCAGCCAGTTGCTCGGCGTAGGCCTGCTTGGTGAGTGTTGCGGTGGGGCTCTTCCACTGCATCGACCGGCTCACGTCCAGCAGGATCAGGGCGCGGAGGTTGGTTTCCTCCTCGAACTGCTTCACCACCCAGCGTTCGGTGCGGGCGGCGATCTTCCAGTCGATGTAGCGCAGGTCATCGCCGGGCTGGTACGGCCGGTGCTCGGCGAATTCCACGCTGAAGCCCTTGCGGGGCGAGCGGTGGAGTCCGGTGAGGAAGCCGTCCACCAGCCAGCGGGCGCGCACCTCGAGGCCGCCGAGTGCGGTGAGCACGGCGGGATCGAGGAGGTCGGGGCGAGACTGGGAGGCGAGCGACATCAGGGTGCTGGGGAGCCGGGGCGACGGAGACGCCCCGTCAATGTACAGTCGGCGCGACCGCAATGGCACGTCGGCGGCAGCTGGTGACCCATGCGGGGCGACGCGGGCGCGCCGATGTGCAGGTGGTGTCGTGTGTGTTGAGGCGTGCCGCGGCTGCGTGGGGCGTCGGGCAGCGGGGCGCGAGACGTCACGCACACACGACGACGTGCGACGTCACATGACGCGTCACGACGACACGCGCCGTCTACGCGGTTTCTGGCGCGAAGAGGTCTGCGCGCTCGAGCCAGTCCCGAATGGTCGCGCAGGCGTCGAGCAACGGGACGCGCGGACCCCAATGCCATGTCCCCAGCGCGGCATGTGCACGCTCGAGGGCGTCGCGGTCGACGGGATCGGGGAGTGTGAACGCGTCATCCTGTGCGTGGTAACTGCGCCGAATCTGATTGTCGGCACGCATCAGCATCGCGAGCTCCTGTACCGTCATGCCGCCGGGCAGATCTGGAAGGCCGTGCAGCTTCGTGATGATATGGTGCGCGTCCTCGAAGTGACGCACATACCGTGATGGATCGATTGCCTTGCGATGCTGATTGCAGATCGCATCCAGCTTGCCGAGCAGCGTCGCAACGGGGTGTGCACAGGACAGCGATGCTGGCCGGTTGTCGATGAAGCCCGCCGCCTGCGCTGGCGAGAGGACGTCATGGCTGAAGGACGTCACGCGGCACGGCACCGCCGCGTAGACTCTGTCCGGCGCGACCTCGAGTTGCACGGAGCGAGCCAACAGACCGCCCGTGTGCGGAATCGTCGACGCGTAGTCCAGGTAATACACCGCGTTGATGTGTCGCGGGGAGTGCCGCAGCACGTCGTGGCGCACCCCGACACTGCCAGGGATGCGCGCGAGTTCCGTCGCCAGCCAGCCAAAATACGCGAGACGGTCCGCGCCATACGCGGTGTCTGAGGGGATCCACGAACCCACGCTGGGGGCGGTGAGCGTCGGCGGCGGCACAAGGTGCACGTCAATGTCTTCAGAGAATCGCTGGATCAGCCCAAAGCACTTCGAGAGTGATGTGCCGCCCTTGAAGCAGACGCCGAACCGTTCGTGCTCGAGCCACCACAGGACGTGCGTGACCCAGTAGTCTTTTTCCGCGAACTCGACGTCGAGCCTCGCCGTGGTGGCCGCCAGGCGTAGCAGCTGCGCGAACTCGACGTCGTCGTGGAGAAAGCCGGGCGGCGTGGATGGCGTCGCCGCCCTGGCGCGTCCCGGCGTCATACGCCCCCGCGCAGCAGGGTCGGCGCCACCGCGCGGATCGTGTCAGTCACGAGTGCCTGTGTCTCCCGCGTGCCGTACTCAGCAGCCATCTGCTGCAGCCGCACCGCATCGAAGCGCCCGTCCATCACCGCCGGGCGGAGTGTCTGCCTCAACGTCTCGACGTCGAGCCCCGCCATCCCGCGATTCTGGATGAGGTCAATGACACACCACTCGGTGTTCATGGAGAGCGGGAACCGCACTCGACGAAACACGAACCGGAAGACGTCGATCGTGGCCTTCCCGGACAGCTTGCCGTTGTAGACCAAAGGGGTCGCGAACACGGCGGTTGCCCCGAGGCCGAGCGCGTTCCACACGCCGGACCCCGTCACGACGAAGGGCGTGTCCCTGAGGACGGCGCGCAACACTTCATCACGTGCCGGCGGCACGTCACCCCACTTGCTGCGCTGCGGGCGATAGTAGAGCCCGTGCCGGAGCTTTCGCAGCTTTCCCGCGGCGACGAGCTGCTCAGCCAGTCGCGTCGGGTTCGCACCCCACCGCTTGAGATCGGCGGTGCGATAGACGCGTCCAGGTGTCAGATTCACGATGGGCTCCGGTATGTATTCTACTGTGGATATCATACAGCAGTCGATGCGAGTCGGCAACCCGGTGGATCCGGGGATCCGAACGAGACGTGTTCCCGACGCGAACCGTAACCGTTTGCTGCACAAGCGATTACATGGCGGGGTTCTCCCATGCCGACGCTAGGGCTCAGGCTACCACCCCTATGCGGCGACAGCATGGCCCCGCACTTCGGACAGTACCGGGCGGCAGTGAGCTCGGCGGTGTTGCCCACCAGCACCGCCCGGGCCGTGGCCGCCGTCAGCCGCTGGACCCGCGCGTCGATGATGTGCCACGTCAGGTACCGGTGGAGGCATTTTGTGGCGACGCCCCGGAACCGGGCGATCCATGCCTTCAGGCGGCCCTGGTCGCTGGTCCAGTACCCCGCCGTACACGCCGCTCACCCGCCCCGCGTGGGCCTCCAGGTCCCGCGTCGCGCGGACCGTCCCGTTCGACACCTGGCCCAGTTCCACCCCGGCCGGCACACTGTCCCGCTCCCAGTGCGCGCTGACATCCGGCATCCGC
>JADZDM010000031.1 GCA_020851035.1 Gemmatimonadaceae bacterium
AGCTCGCGCTGACGGCGTGCATGCGGCACCTGCTCATCATCCTGAACGCCATGGCGAAAACACAACAGCGCTGGCTCGCGCCAGCGCCGCCAGTGGCTTGACTTTCAACACAGCTACTTTGCGTTGAGGCTGTTCCGCCGGTCAGCTGGAGCGAAGCCGCATGAGCCCTTCCTGCGCGACGGACGCAACGAGGGTCCCGTCCTGGGTGTAGATGCTGCCGCGCACGAAGCCGCGCGCACCGGCGGTCACCGGACTGTCCATCGAGTACAGGAGCCACTCGTCCACCCGGAACGGGCGGTGCATCCACACCGAGTGGTCCAGCGAGGCGAGCTGCATGCCCGGCGAGCGGAACGACAGGCCGTGCGGCTGCAGCGCGGTGCCGAGCAATCCGTGGTCCGAGGCGTAGGCCAGCACGGCCTGGTGCATGATTGGCTCGTCGGGCACGGCGCCCAGGGAGCGGAACCAGACGTGCCGCACCGGTGGCCGCGGCCGCGGATCGAACGGGTCCACCGGATCCACCGGGCGGAAGTCGATCGGCCGTTCCTGCGTGAGCACCGGGCGCAGCGCCTCCGGGATGCGCGACGCGATCTCGCGGATCAGGTCCAGCTCCGTGATGAGCTTGTCCGGCGGCGGCACGGCCGGCATCGGCTCCTGGTGCTCGATCCCGGTCTCCGCCACCTGGAACGATGCCGACAGGTTGAAGATCGCCTGGCCGTGCTGGATGGCCGTCACCCGGCGCGTGGTGAAGCTGTTGCCGTCGCGCAGCCGGTCCACGAAGTAGACGATCGGCGCCTCGAGGTCGCCGGGCAGGATGAAGTAGCCATGCACCGAGTGCGCCTCGCGCGCGCCCTCCACCGTGCGTCGCGCCGCCACCAGTGCCTGCGCGAAGACCTGCCCGCCGAACGCGCGCCCGGTGCCGATGTCGCGATTCTGCCCGCGATAGATGTTGACTTCGAGCGGCTCGAGGTCGAGCAACTCGAGCAGGTCGTCCACGTGGCCGGACATTGCAGGACTGGTGAATGGTGAACCGGGCGCGCCTGCGGTTGCGGCGGCGCCATGCGGAAATCTAGTCCGACCCGGCCGCGGCGACCGGCCGCAGGGCCGATGACACGGCGCCCCGGCCCCTGCAGGGACCGGGGCGCCGGGCCACCGGATCACACCGTCGCGCGGCTCAGACCGTGATGGCCATGCCGCGATAGATCCGCGACCGGTAGCGCGAGTCCTCCGCATCCGGGAGCGGTGCGCCGGCCAGCAGCACGGCCCGCGCGAAGCGCCGCACCTCCTCCAGCGTCTCCTCCTCGTTGCGCGGCTCCTCGCTCCGCACGCGCCGCGTGAGGTTGATCTGGTTCACCGGCACGTCGTTCACCAGCCGCTCGTTCTCGACCGCCAGCGTGGCCGTGAGGGCGTGCAGCGTGCTCTTGACGAAGTTCGCCAGCGAGAACACCTCGCCGCCGCCGCCGGCGGGCACGTCGGGCGACACCAGCACCAGCTGCGCGTCGTCCAGCATCGAGGCCTTGCGGGCCACGCGGAAGTGGTGCGTCAGGTTCACGTCCACCAGCTCCTTGAACGCCGCCGCATCCAGCACCTCGCCGTCGCGCCCGAACAGCAGGTCGGGCAGCGGCGCGAAGGGCGTCGAGATCACGGTGGTGGGGCGACCGGCCTGCTTCAGCGCCGCGTTCATCCCCGCCTCGATGTCGTCGCCGCACGGGATCTTCACCAGCACCCGGCGCAGCTCGCGCGGGATGGCGGCCTCGATCGCATCGGCACCGGGCAGCGTGCGCGTCAGCAGCACGATCTTCCCCACGCTGCAGATCTCCGCCAGCTGCCGTGCGGCCTCCGCCAGGTGCGGCACGAGGTGCTCGCCGATCAGCCACACCGTGCGGCCGCGGAGCTGGTCGAGCCGCTCCCGCTTCGCGCTGCCGAAGAGCTCGCGCTCGGTGATCGACCGCTCGAGGTTGAGGCCACCCGACGGCATGAAGGTCTCGCCGCTCACGGCGCGATCGGCCAGGAAGAACACCGTCGCCAGCGCCACCTCCACCTCGGTCGGCATGCGGCGCAGGTGCAGCAGCGACATCACGCCCTTGTTGACCTTCTCCGCCTCGCGCTCGATCGAGGACGGCGGCAGGAACGGCAGGTCCTCGGGCGGCAGGCGACGCAGCCACTGCGCGGCCGTCGGCGGCGTCCAGTCGCCGGAATCCAGGAACAGCCCGCCGAGCGTGAGTCGGGCCAGCAGCCGCTCGGCGATGGACGGCGTCATCAGGTAGTCGCCCCACGTCGCACCGTCGGCCGCCTCGGCACGGCACTGGTTGGCGAGCTCGCGCAGCTCGTGTGGCACGTCGAGGTCCGTGGTGAGCTGCACCACGTCGTTTGCCGCGAGGTGCTCGAGCGTCGATTCCACGCGCATCCCGCGCCGCACCGCGCGGATCACCGCCGAGTGTGCGGCGTTGAGGCGCTTGTTCTCGAGGATCAGGCGACCGCGGCGCATGAACAGCCCCGGCTTGCCGCCCAGGCCGCGGAGTCGGTCACCATCCACCGGGCCCGGTGCGATCGCGTTGATCTGGATCTCCGGGCCCAGGTGGCGCGCCAGCGACTCCACCAGCGCGCGCTGGCCGGCCTTGCTCACCGCGTAGTCGGCCCGGTTCGGGTACGCCACCGCGAGGTGCTTCTCGCCGCCGAAGTAACTCGACACGTTCAGGATGTAGCCGCTGCCCTGCTTCCGCATCACCGGCACCACTTCCTTGAGCAGCGCGTAGTTCGACACCAGGTTCGCATCCAGTGTGTAGCGCCACGCGTCGAGCGACATGTCCACCACCATCTCCTCGGCGCCGGCGACGCCGGCGTTGTTGATGAGGTAGTCGATCCGCCCGAACGCGGCGAGCGTGCCATCCACCGCGAGGCGCAGCGTGGCCACGTCCCCCACGTCCACGCCGGCCATGGTGCGCACGCGCCGCTCGGCCCCGCTGTACCCCACGTCCTCCAGCTCGCCCACGATCTGCGCGCGCATCACCTCGAGCTCGCTCTCGCGGCGCGCCACCAGCATCACCCGGGCGCCCGCCATCGCCAGCAGGCGCGCCACCTGGCCGCCGATGCCGGCCGAGCCGCCGGTGATCAGCGCCACCTTGCCGAGGTGCAGCCCGGTCAGGTTCTCCATGAAGCCGAGCATCGCGCGCTTGGCGCCGGTCGCCTTCACGATCGACTTCGGCATGTACAGGTTGACCTGCGGGATGCGCCGGTCGGTGCAGATCAGGCGCGCCGCCTGGCCGGCGGCGAAGCGCCGGTTCTCGGGCTCGTTGTTGCCGTAGCGGATGATCTGGTTCCCCCACTCGATCCACTGCCGGCGGCCGTGCTTCACGTCCACCTTCGTCTCGTCACGCCACACGCGGGTGAGCGCCTCGAGCGCGGCGCGCAGCATGTCGGCGTACGAGTTCCACGCCCCGTCGCTGCCGTTCGACATCATCACGAAGCGCGGGTTGCGCGGCAGGTCGGTGCGGCCGCTCCAGTACCGGCTCAGGGTGCGGGCGAGGGCGACGGCCCCGGTCAGCTCGTGGTCGATGAACTCCTGGATGTCGTCGTCGCCCGCCTCGCAGACCAGTCCCGTGAAGCGCTCCGGCCCGTACGCGGGCATGATGATCGCCCCGTGCACGGCGCCGCCGCCGGCCGGTCCCTCGGCCAGCGCGCGCTCCATCGTCTCCGGCACCGAACGGTCGAAGCGGGCGACGCGGATGCGCGAGTCGAGTCCATTGCCATTGAGCAGCGAGCGGAGGGCCCCCACGTCATCGTCGGTCGGCACGCCCAGCAGCACCGCCGCGCCTACCTCCGCCTGCAGGCGCGCCACCGCGAGGCCATCCTCGAGCTGGTCGCCGCAGGCCACCAGCACGGCCAGCCCGCTCCCGTCCACGGTGCGCATCGTCGGCCGCGACACGAACTCGCTGCGGCTCTCCTTCCGCACCCACATGCCGTGCGTGACCTCGAAGTCGTGCCCGTTGAACGCCGCCGACTCGTCGCTGCCAAGGAAGACGCAGGTGTTGGCGACGTCCTTCGGCATCGGGAAGGTGCGGCCGGCTGCCGGGTCCTCGCCGGCGCGCTTCAGCGACATCAGTCCCGTGAAGGTCGTCGCCGTGGTGCCCGGGTCGTCGCCGCGCATCGTGTCCATGGTCGCGAACACCGACTGGATGCGCTCCGAGCGGATCGGGCCGGGGTAGACGGTGTTGACGCGGATGCCGCGGTCACCGAGCTCGAACGAGAGCTGCTTCGAGAGGGCGTTCAGCGCCGACTTGGGCACCACGTACGGCGAGCGGGCGTAGTACTCGGTGCGCGAGAAGATCGTCGAGATGTTGATGATCGACCCGCCCGGCTGCATCACCTTCGCGGCCGCGTTGGCGACGTGCCACGCCACCCCGAGGATGCTGCGCATGGCATCACCGACCGTCTCGCTGTCGGTGGCCCCCTCGGCCTGCAGTGCTGCGAGTTCCTCGCGCGTGATCGGCACGCGGCGGAGCGGCTGGCGCGGGCCGGCGGACCCGGCGTTGTTGACGACGATGTCGAGGCGCCCATGCCGCGCGATGGCGGCAGCCATCGCCGTGCGCACCGACGCGGGATCAGCGCCGTCGAGCGTGACCACCGAGGCCTGCGCGTCCGGCACGCCGGTCGCCTCCACGCACGCCGCCCGCGCCGCCTCCACGCGATCGAGGTCGCGCCCCGTGAGCACCACCGTGGCCCCTTCGGAGAGGTAGTGGCGGACGATGTGCCCACCGAGGTTCCCGGCGGCGCCGGTCACCAGCGCCACCTTCCCCGCCAGCCGGCCGGCACGTCCCGTCGCGGCTGTCTCCGCTCCCGTCGCCACCTGTGTCAACGTTCCCCCGTGTAGTGCAGTCATGAGTCGTGCTCCGTGGCCGCCCAGGCCTCGAGCAGGGCATCCTTGCCGCGCAATCCGAGCGCCGGCAGCGCGTGGTTCACCAGGTAGTTCGCGCCGGCGTGGCGATTCTCCCACATCGCCTGGTGCGCCACCGGCAGCTCGTGCCAGGGCACCACCGTCGGCGGCGTGATCTCCAGGAAGCCGGCCGCGATCATGTCGTTCATGCGCGTCACTTCGTAGGCGTTCGTGAGGTGCGTGCCGAGGATCGTGGCGGTTGGCATGAGGATCTTCCGCTGCCGCGTCCACACCTGCGGGGCGTAGAACGCGTAGCGCCGGCCCTCCATCTGCTCGCAATAGACCACGCGGCCGGTGAACGGCTTCACCAGCGAGGTCGACACGCCGAGCGCGTCGTGGCCGGCGCGTTCCATGATCAGGTCCGGCGCCCCGCGCGGGTTGTCCGGCGAGCGCAGCACCTTGCCCACCGCGGCACCGAAGGGCTTCAGCGTGTTGTCCTGGAAGTCCCGCACCGCCTGGCGGAACACCTCCGTCTGCACCTTGGCATCCGGCAGGCGCGGCATGCTCTCCGGCCACTCGAAGTCGGAGGTCCGGCGTGACACCTCCTCCAGCGAGACGACACCCGCGATCGCGTCCTCGAAGCCGAGCGACTGGAGGAACTCCCGCTGGCCATCGGTCGTCGCGGCCACCACACACCGGCCGCGCAGCGCACGCACGGCCTCGATCATCTCGAGCCCCGTCGCATCCACCAGCTCGGTGGTGCGCGGGCCGTAGTACACCAGCACCGCCTCACCCGCGCGGAGGCCGGCACGGCGCAGCATCATCTCCGGCGACGCGATGCCGGGCTTGCCCACGAAGGTGAAGTGGTATCCGCTCGACGCGCCGTAGAACGTCAGTGCGCCGCCCTGCTCGAGCAGCTGGAAGCTGCGCGGGAACGCCGTTTCTCCCGCGTGCGAGACGACGTAGTCGGCGAGGCGCCCGCCGTTCTGCGCACGGAACTCGTCGCACAGTGCCGCGCCGGCCGCCACCCACTCCTGCCGCGCCGCCTCGTCCTCCGGCACCACGGTGAAGAGCGACGAGAAGCGCGGGTCGCGCCGGTCCAGCGTGCCATGGGCCCCCAGCGCCCGGACCGCCGCCGCCCGCTCCGGGCTCGACACCAGCCCGGTCACCTGCACCCCGCTGCGCAGCGCCGTCTTGAGCGCCTCGAGACCGGTGCCGGTCGCCGACCCTTCCACGAACATCGTGCGCCCCGGCTCGATCTTCAGCGTGGTGAAGAGCGCGCGGACGATCGTGCCGAGGTTCAGGATGTACGATCCCGCCTGCTCCAGCGTCAGGTCGCCGGGCACGGGGTGCAGCTGCGGCGCCTGCGTCACGATGAACTGCGAGTGGCTGCCGAAATCGGTCTCGTATCCCTGGATCGAGAAGTCGGCGTACATCGGGTCGCGCGCCGCCAGGGGCGAGAGCAGGTCGCTCTGCCCGCTGTAGATCGCCACCAGGTCACCGACCTTGAGCCGCCCCTCCGCCTTGGCATCACTGCCAAGCGCCGCCACCAGGCCGAGGCCACCGGAGCCGGTGACCTGCACGTCCAGGTCGTGGTTGTCGAAGCTCGACACCGGGATCCCGGTGATCGCCCAGATGTCGTTGAAGTTCACTTCCGACGCGAGCACGTAGACGAGTGCCTCCATCGCCCCCGGCGTGCCCACGGGCACGATCAGTTCCTGCTCCGCCACGGCCGGTGCGCCGAACCGCGGCGCGCCCGTGGCCTGGTCCTTCGGCACGCCGAAGGCGAACTGCCAGGCGGGAATCGGCGTCACGCCGGGATAGAACGGCGCGCCGACGGGGAGCAGCGCGCCCGCCTCCCGCTGCGCCGCGATGAAGTCGCCCTGCTCGGCCACCAGCCGCACGCCGTCGCGCTTGATCGGCAGGGGCTGGCTCTGCTTGTCGAGGAACTGGCGGATGCCGGTCTTGCCGCCTTCGGGATCCACCACCCCCTCGGCGAACAGCTCCGCCTCACGCGCCAGGCCTGCATCCAGCCCGCGCTGCCAGCCGGTGCGCACGGCATCCATCACGCGCGCGCCTGCCGCTTGCCGGCCGGCCCACGCCAGCTGCTGCAGGATGCGCTGCAGGTGCCCGTCGAGCATCACGACGTCGAGGTCCTCCACGCCCGGCCCGTTCCACTCCGTCACCTGGCGCAGGCGTTCCGTGTGCGCCTGGCCCAGCGCACTCGCGCGCCCGCTGCGATACCACTCGCGCACCCGCGCGTGCGCCGCCGAGAGCACGTCACCCGAGGCGTCACTCAGCTCGTCCACGAGCCCCATCGCGTGCGCCGCCTCACCGTCGGCGTTGCGCCCACCGAGCAGCAGCTCGAGCGCGTCGCGCACGCCATCACTGCCCCGGCGCGCCGCCAGCAGTCGCGGCAGCCGCTGCGTGCCGCCGTACCCCGGCAGCAGCCGGAGCCGGATCTCCGGCTGCCCGAACTGCGAGTAGGGCTCCGCGATGCGGTAGTGGCAGGCGAGGGCGAACTCCATCCCGCCGCCCAGCGCCACGCCCTGGATCGCCGCGATGCATGGCTTGCCCATGCGCTCGATGCGGCGGAAGGCGAGCTGCGCGTTGTTCGGCAGCACGCGGGCCTGCTCCAGCGTGTGGATCTCGTCGAGGAACTGGCGGATGTCGGCGCCGGCCACGAACGACGAGGTCCCGTCACCGGTGAACACCACCGCCTTCACGTCGTCGCGGTGCGCGAGGTGGTCGACGACGATGTTCAGCTCGTCCAGGGCCCGCTCGTTGAGCGCATTCACCGGCGGGTTGGTCACGTACACCGTCGCCACCTTGGCACCGGCGGCGAGCGTGTTGTACTGCACGCGGAAGTACCGGTAGCGCTCGAACAGCTGCTGCTCGTCGGAGAGCTGCTGGCGGCGCTGCCAGGTGCCGATCGCCGCGCGCAGCTCCTCGATCGACTCCGGGTTCCGCAGCGTGCTCACGTCGCCCACGTCCGCCCCTTCCACCAGGGCGCGCACCATGCGCCGCACGTACTTGCCGCTGCGCGTCTCGGGGAACTGGCGCACCTCGATGAAGTCGCTGGGCACGGCCACGGCCCCCTTCTCGAAGCGCACCAGCTCCGAGAGGCGGCGCTTGTCGTCCTGCGTCAGCGCGCGCCCTGCGGTGGGCTTCACGAAGGCGAGCGGCGTGAGCCCCTTCTCCCGGTGCGGCGCCCCGACGACGATCACGTTGCCGACCGGAGAGTCGGGATCGAGCTGCCGGTGGCGCAGGATGGCCCCCTCGATCTCCTCGGTGCCCATGCGGTGCCCCGAGACGTTGATCACGTCGTCGCTGCGGCCGTGCAGCGAGAACGAGTCGTCGTCGTGGCGGACGGCGAAGTCCCCCTGGGTGTAGGCCCACACGCCCTGCCAGCGCGTCCAGTAGGTGCTCGTCCAGCGGGCCACGTCTCCCTGCCAGCCGGCCGCCACGCGGTGGCCGTCCACCGTGAAGTGCTCGCTGTCACCCCAGACGGTGCGGGCGAGGTACGGATACGGTGCGGCGATGACGATCTCACCCTTCTCCCCGCGCGCCGCGCGCCGGAACGGCACGCCACCCGGCGCCGCGCGAAGGTGTGGCGTCAGCGGGGCCGTCGGCTCGGCATCACCCGGCGCCGACTCGGTCCAGACGTCGCCCAGGATCCAGGGCAGCGCGTAGGTGTGCGCGTCGGCCCGCAGCGGGAAGTCGCCATTGCCGTAGAAATGTGTCCAGGCGATGCCGCCGTGTTCCGTGGCCCAGTACGAGTTGATGTACCACGGCGCCAGCAGCTCCATCCCGAACTGCTGCACCACCGGCGACACCGGCTCGGCGCAGAAGGTGCAGACGCGGAGCGTGGACGTGTCGTACCGGCGCACGTCGGCCGCGTTCTGGTGGTCCTGCATGATCCCCTTCAGGAACGTCGCACCGGCCTTGAAGATGCTGACCTTGTGCCGTTCGATGATCGAGGCGAACCGCCCCGCGTGCGGGAACACCGGCGCCCCCTCGGTGAACACGCTCGTCACGCGCGTGGTGAGGGCGGCCGAGATCATGTAGCTCTGGCCGGTGATCCACCCCGGGTCGGCCACCACGTACATCACGTCGCCGGCCGTCGCATCGAACGCCACCCGCATGCTGTGCGCGATGCCGGCGGTGTACCCGCCGTGCACGTGCACCACGCCCTTCGGCTTGCCGGTGGAGCCCGAGGTGTAGATGAAGAAGAGCGGGAACTCGGCGTCGAGCGGGGCGGGCGCACTGGCGGCCCAGATCGCCCGCACGAAGTCGCGATCCGGCAGCGCGAGCAGTGCCGTCTCGTCGGCCACGTCGATGCCGGCCTCCCGCGCCGCCGCCAGGATCACGCCCAGCGCCGCGTCGGTCAGCTCGTGGCTCCAGCGGTCGCGTTCCCCGCGCCACACGATGTCCTCGATGCCGCTGTGGCGCACCACCACCACCGTGTCCACCCGCGGCGGTGTCGAGACCAGGGCCGCCGCGATCGCGGTGCGCACCCGGCTCGCGTCGCTCGCATTCAGCTCGTGCGCATCCGACAGCGACTGCAGCGCGCGGCCCACGCCGCGCATCACGTCGCTGCGCTGCACCGTGATCTCGCCGGCCAGCGTCTCGTCGATCGTGGCCAGCACCGTGGCCACCTGCGCCGCCGGCAGTGCCAGCGTCGCCAGCGTCGCCGACACCACCGCCCGCGCCGACGCCATCGGCACGTAGTCGTCCAGCGCCGGGTCGGTGTACGCCGTCTTGAACGGCACGATCTGCGCATTGCGATAGCCGCCGTCGGCGGTGATCACCACCCGCGCGCCGGCATCGTGGATGCGGTCACTCAGCGTCTTGTCGCTGAAGCCGCCGAACACCGGCGTGTACACCACGCCGATGCGCTTCGCCCCCTCGGTCCAGTAGAGCTGCGCCGGGATGTTCGGCATGTTCAGCGCGATGCGGTCACCGCGCCGGAGGCCGAGGGCCAGCAGCGCGATCGAGCACTTCGCGGACTCCAGCAGCAGGCTGCGGCGCGAGACGGGGTAGCACTCCAGCGGCCCGCCGCGCCCGCCATCGAGCGACATGTCCCAGCGGTCGCCCTCGAAGATCAGCGCGGCCTCGTCGCCGTGGCCCGCGAGGACGTGCCGGTCCACCTCGTTGAAGCCGGCGTTGGTCAGGCCGCCGTCGAACCAGGTGAAGTACGGTGCGGCGTCGGCGTTGAATGCGCGCGACCAGGGTGCGTACCCCGCGGGCAGGGCCGGCGTGATCGGTGCGCCGGATTCCGCATCGAAGCCCGTCCAGGCGGTCGCGGCGTCGTCCCACGTGATCCAGCCGCCGCGAGCCCCCAGCGACGGATTGAACCAGTGCAGCTCTCGCTGCGCGATCGCGCCGTGGAACCCTCCCGGGTCTGCCAGGCACTCCGCCCGCATGCGGTCCCAGTCGGCGCGTGTGCGGATGGGATTGCAGCGCGCCACCGGAGGTGACACGGGACGAGGCCCCGTCGCATCGACGAGGAACGGGTCGGTCGTTACGGCCATGCCGGCTACTCCGGGCGTTGGCAAAAGGTGTCTGGCACACGAACGTGCAGGCCGGCTACCCCGGCAGGCACGCCGAAATGAAGCCGGGGGGCCGACGTGCTGGCAAGGACGATGATACGCGCCAGCCGTTTCTCCGTGAGCGGCGTAACCGGTTACCCCGACACAGGTGTCCGGCATCGACCCACACGCGGCGCGGCGCATCCGCGCGACGGCATGATGTCGTTGCAACCGCACCAGCACCGCCAGTGCACGGCGTGCCCGCCCGATGGCGGCGCCCCCGTACCCCGTACATGTTGTCCGGACAGTGCCCCAGACCTCCGTGATTCCGCTTGGTGACCGCGCGCTGACCCTCGAGGTGCCCGAGGCGGATGGCGCAGCGTCGCGTGACCTCATCCGGTGCCTCCAGGCACAGCTCCGGTGTGACGCGCCCGCCGCGGTGACGGCCCTCGTGCCCGCCATCCGCACGCTCACCGTGCACTACGATCCCATGCGCATCACGTTCGGTGCGCTCCGCGACTACCTCGCGGCCACGGTCGATGCACTCGTCGTCACCGCCGAGCCGCCGCGCCAGCCGGTGATCATCCCCGTCTGCTACGGCGGCGAATTCGGCCCCGACCTCGACCAGCTCGCCAGTCTGCACGGCACCAGCGCCGACGGGATCGTGGCCACGCACACGGCGGGCGCGTACATCGTCGCCATGGTCGGCTTCCTCCCGGGCTTCCCGTACCTCGAGGGACTCGACCCCTCGCTGCACACGCCGCGCCGCGCCGAGCCGCGGACTGCGGTGCCGGCCGGCAGCGTCGGCATCGGCGGCAGCAACACCGGGATCTATCCCTTCAGCTCCCCTGGCGGCTGGCACCTCATCGGGCGCACGCCGCGCACGCTGTTCGCGGCCACCCGCGACGCGCCGTCGCTGCTGCTGGCCGGTGATCACGTGCGCTTCACCGCCATCACGCCGACAGCCTTCCGCGAGCAGCGCGAGCGTCCCGCGTGACGGTGCATGTGCGGCAGCCCGGCCTGCTCACCACCGTCCAGGATCTCGGGCGCATGGGGTGGCAGCACATCGGCGTGCCGGTGGGAGGGGCGATGGATCCCGTCGCGCACCGCGTCGCGAACCTGCTCGTCGGCAATGACGACGATGCGGCGGCACTCGAGTGCACGCTCGGTGGGATCGCGCTGCAGTTCACCGCACCCACGCTGGTGGCGCTCGCCGGCCGCGACATCACCGCCTCGCTCGATGCGACCCCGATTCCCGGCTGGCGCCCCTTCCTCGCTCCCCGCGGCGCGCTGCTGGTGCTGCACGATGGATGCCGGACGACGATCGCATTCGCCGGCGGCGTGGATGTGCCGCAGGTGCTCGACGGCCGCGGCACGTCGCTGCGCGCCGCGTTCGGCGGGCTGGCGGGACGCCCCCTCCGCCGCGACGACCGCCTCGCCCTGAGCCCACCGACGGCACTCGGCGCCCGCATCGCCGCGCAACTCGATGCCCGCAGCCGCGTGGTCGCCAACTGGAGCGCCGGCATGAGCATCCGCCCTGCATACACTGACACGCCCACGCTGCGGATCATTCCCGGTCCGGAGCACGGCCTGCTCACCGACGCGTCGCGCGACCTGCTGCTCGGCGACACCTTTCGGGTCTCCCCCGACTCCGACCGCATGGGATTCCGGCTCACCGGGCAGCCGCTCGCCCTCACCTCCGCAAGCGAGATGCTCTCCTCCGGCGTCACCGCCGGCACGATCCAGCTGCCCCCCGGTGGGGCACCGATCGTGCTCATGGCCGACCGGCAGACCACCGGGGGCTATCCGCGCATCGGCGACGTGATCACCGTCGACCTGCCCCTCCTCGCGCAGTTGCGGCCCGGTGATGACCTGCGCTTCGCACCGGTGTCCCTCGACGCCGCGCAGTCGCTCTACCGGTCCCGCGAGCACAACATCTCCGGTGCCCGTGCCGCCATGCGGCACAGGTTCCTCGAGGCCTGACATGACACACGTGGACCTGAACTGCGACATGGGCGAGAGCATCGGCCCCTGGCCGATGGGCAACGATGCCGCCGTGCTGCCCTGCGTGACATCCATCAGCGTGGCCTGCGGCTTCCACGCCGGTGACCCCTCGGTGATGCGCGCCACCGTGACCGCCGCCGCCGCCCACGGCGTGGCGATCGGTGCCCACCCCGGGCTCCCCGACCTCGCCGGCTTCGGGCGCCGCGACATGGCCATCAGCCTGCAGGAGGCGTACGACCACACGGCCTACCAGCTCGGGGCGCTCCAGGCGATCTGCACCACCGCCGGCACGCAGGTGCGCCACGTCAAGCCGCATGGGGCGCTCTACAACATGGCGGCGGTGCGCGAGGACCTCGCCGATGCCATCGCCCGCGCGGTGCGCGACGTGGATCCGTCGCTCGCGCTCTTCGGCCTCTCGGGCAGTGCGCTCATCGATGCCGGCACGCACTGCAGCCTGCGAGTGGTGAGCGAGGTGTTCGCCGACCGCCACTACCAGCCCGACGGCACGCTCGTGCCGCGCTCGCACCCGCAGGCGCTCGTGACCGACGTCGACCTGGCCACCGAGCGCGCCCTGCGCATGGTGCAGCACCGCTCGATCGTGGCCATCGACGGCAGCCACGTGCCCGTCACCCCCGACACGATCTGCATCCACGGCGACGGACGCAGCGCCCAGCAGTTCGCCCTCCGCATCCGCGCCGCCCTGCACGCGGCGGGCATCGACGTGCGCGCACCGCACGCCGCACGCCACGCCTGACCACCGGACCATGCTCGTCCTCAGCGGACTGCTCGTCGTCGTCCTCGGCTTCGCCCTGCGCGTCAACCCGCTGCTGGTGGTGACGGTCGCCGGCCTGGTCACCGGCATCGCCGGCGGCCTCGGCGCGCTGCGCACCCTCGGCACGCTCGGACATGCCTTCACCGAAAGCCGCTACGTCGCCATCGTCTGGCTGGTGCTCCCCATCATCGGCCTGCTGGAGCGCGCGGGACTCAAGGAGCGCGCCCGCGACGTCGTCATGCGCATGCAGGGTGCCACCGCCGGCCGCGTGCTGCTGGCCTACCTGGCCCTGCGCCAGGCCACCGCCGCCCTCGGCCTCGTCTCCCTCGGTGGTCATCCGCAGATGGTCCGGCCCCTCATCGCGCCGATGGCGGAAGGTGCCGCCGAGCGCGACGTCCCCGATCTCGACCTGGCCACCCGTCAGGAGATCCGCGCCCACGCTGCCGCCGTCGACAATGTCGGCGTCTTCTTCGGCGAGGACATCTTCATCGCCATCGGCTCCATCCTGCTCATCAAGGGCGTGATGGAGCAGGCGGGCATCCGGGTGCTGCCCACCGAGCTGGCCGTCTGGGCAATTCCCACCGCGATCGCGGCCTTCGTGATCCACGGTGCGCGACTCCTGCTGCTCGACCGCCGCCTCGCCGCGCGCCGCGGTCGCCGCACGTGATCACCCTCGAGTTCCTCTACCGGCTGATGGGCCTCCTCACGGGCGCCACCGCCGTCATCAACTTCCGCGACCGCACCAACCCCAATCGGCGCGCGAACGCCGCCTTCTGGGGGCTGTGGAGCCTCTCGTTCCTGTTCGGCACCTGGCTGCCGGACCTGGCGAACGGGGTGCTCATCCTCGCGATGGTGGCCGTCGCGAGCCTGCGCGGCGTGAAGTCGGGCGGTGCCGAGGGCTCGACGCTGGCGGAGCGCACGGCCAGCGCGCGGACGTGGGGCAACCGGCTGTTCCTGCCCGCACTCGCCGTGCCGGCACTCACCCTGCTCGCCAATGCCACCATCGGCCACATCACCATCGGTGGCGCACCGCTGGTGGACGCGAAGCAGGTCACGCTCGTGTCGCTCGGCGTGGCCACCATCCTCTCGCTTGCCTTCGGCCTGGTGATGCTCCGGCCGCCGCTCGCCGCTCCACTCTCCGAGGCCCGGCGGCTGCTCGACGCGGTGGGCTGGGCGGCGATGCTGCCGCAGCTCCTGGCCGCCCTCGGCGCCGTCTTCGCCGCCGCCGGTGTCGGGAAGGTCGTCTCGACCCTCGCCGCCAGCGCCATCCCCGGCGGCGCCCCGCTGCTCCCGGTGGTGGCCTATACCGTGGGGATGGCCCTCCTCACGATGCTCATGGGTAACGCGTTCGCCGCCTTCCCCGTCATGACACTCGGCATCGCGCTTCCGCTGCTCGTGACGCAGCTTCATGGTGATCCCACCATCATCGCCGCCATCGGCATGCTCTCCGGCTTCTGCGGCACGCTCATGACGCCCATGGCGGCGAACTTCAACCTCGTGCCGGTGGCCCTGCTGGAGCTGCCTGACCGCTACGCCGTGATCCGCGTCCAGGTCCCCACCGCCCTGCTGCTGCTCACCGTCAACACCCTGCTGCTGTACTTCCTGGCCTTTCCGCACTGACGTCCATGCTGCCCACGCTGACTCCGGCCTTCGCCTCGAAGTTCGCGGCCCTCGCGCTGTCGCACGTCACGCGCGAGTACCCGAACCGGCTCGAGCACGTGCTCACGGGCGCGCATGATCTGCGCTCGCCGCAGGCGCTGCATCCCGTGTTCTACGGCAGCTACGACTGGCACTCCTGCGTGCACGCCTACTGGCTGCTGGCCCGCCTGCTCCGCACGGTGCCGGACCTCGACGCTGCGCCGCAGGTGCGCGCGCTCTTCGACACCCAGCTCACGCCGGAGCACATCGCCGGTGAGGTGGCGTACCTCGCACCGCCGCAGCGCGCCACGTTCGAGCGACCGTATGGCTGGGCGTGGCTGCACATGCTCGCAGCCGAGCTCTCCCTCCACGAGTCCGGCGAGGGCCAACGCTGGGCCGCAGTCCTGCGCCCACTGGCGGACGCCGTGACGGACCGCTGGCTCGCGTTCCTGCCGCGCTCCACCTACCCGATCCGCGTCGGCACACACTACAACACCGCCTTCGCCATCGCGCTCAGCCTCGCGCATGCCGAGCGGGCCGGCGATGACGTGCTGGCCACGGCACTCCGGGATGCGGCGATCCGCTGGTACGGCACCGACGAAGGCTGCCAGGCGTGGGAGCCGGGGGGAGACGAGTTCCTCTCGCCGGCACTGATGGAGGCCGAGTGCATGCGACGCGTGCTGCCGGCGCGCGCGTTCGCGGCGTGGCTGGTGCGCTTCCTGCCGCGCATCGCCACCGGGCAGCCCGCCACGCTGTTCACGCCGGCGCTGGTGAGCGACCGCACCGACGGCAAGATCGCGCACCTCGATGGCCTGAACCTCAGTCGCGCATGGTGCTGGCGCCACCTCGCCGCCACCATGGCGGCCGACGATCCGCGCCGGCCCGTCGTGCTCGATGCCGCGCGACGGCACATCGCCGCGAGCCTGGAGCACGTCGCCGGCGACTACATGGGTGAGCACTGGCTGGCCACCTTTGCCCTGCTCGCGCTGGACGAGTAGCGCTCAACCCGGATCGACGATCCAGAGCGTGCGGGCCGTCCCCGACAGCATCGCCGCCGGCAGTTCGGCGGCATCGGGATCGCCACGCAGGATCCGCGCACGCACGTCCCGCTTGTCCGCGCCGGTGCACAGCACCACCTGCGCCCGCGTCGAGTTGAGCGCCCGCAGCGACAGACCCACGCGCTCGGCCACCGCGAATGCCGGCGGCGCCACGGCCGGCATCGCCCAGTGCGGCTCGGTGGTGATGCGCGCGTCACCGGGGAACAGGCTGTTGGTGTGCCCGTCGGCGCCCACCCCCGACAACACGAGGTCGAACTTCGGTTCCGGCAGCGGTGCCAGCAGCGCGTCGTACTCCGCGGCGGCCGCGGCACTGCCGCGTTCACCGCGAAGACGATGGATCTGCCATGGCGGGATCGGCACCTGCGACAGCAGCATCTCGTCGATCATGCGGAAGTTGCTGTCGGCATGATCCGGCGGCACACACCGTTCATCCCCGATGTATGCCTCGACCAGGTCCCACCGCACGGCCGCACGCGTCGCCAGCTCCCGGTAGACCACCGCCGGCGTGCGGCCGCCCGCCAGGACGATCCGGCAGCGCCGCCCGGACTCTCCCGTCACACCGGCGATGATCCCGGCGAGGAGCGTTGCCGTGTCACGCGCGAAGTCCTCCGGCGGCAGCACCAGCACCTCCCGCCGTGCGCCGAGGCCCGTCATCGCGACGAGAACCTCGCTGCTTCCGTCGGGCCGTCACTGCCGGCAGGATACGGCAGCACGCCCACGGCCCCATCGAGCAGCGGCGTGAACAGCGTCCACGCCACCTCCACCTCCTCGGCGTGCACGAAGAGCGTCTGGTCGCCGCGCAGCACGTCCAGCAGCAGCGTCTGGTACGCCTCCGGGATCGACTTGAACGCCTCGGCATAGTCGAAGTGCAGCGGCAGCCGCTGCACACGGAACGGCTCGCCCGGCGCCTTCACGTCGAAGTACAGGCTGAACCCCTCGTTCGGCTGCAGCGTCAGCACCAGCGTGTTGCGGTGCAGCGACTCCTGGTGCATCGACCGGAACATCCACACCGGTGCCCGCCGGAACTTCACCTCGATCTCCGTCACCCGCTTGCCCAGCCGCTTGCCGGTGCGCAGGTAGAACGGCACCCCCTGCCAGCGCCAGTTCTCGATGTGCAGCCGGATCGCCGCGAAGGTCTCGGTGCGCGAGTTGGGCGCCACCCCCGGTTCCTCGCGGTAGCCCACCACCTCGGTCCCGTCGATCTGGCCGGCGTGATACTGCCCGAGCACCGCGTCGGCCGGTGACACCGGCGCGATGGCGCGCAGCGCCTTGATCTTCTCGGCACGGATCGCCGCTGCCTCCATCGATCCCGGGACCTCCATCGCCACCAGCGCCAGCAGCTGTGTCAGGTGGCTCTGCACCATGTCGCGCAGGGCGCCAGCCGTCTCGTAGTAGCCGGCGCGTCCCTCCACGCCCAGGTCCTCCGACACCGTGATCTGCACGCTCTCGATGTGGTTCCGGTTCCAGAGGTTCTCGAACATCGCATTCGCGAACCGGAACACCATCATGTTCTGCACCGTCTCCTTCCCGAGGTAGTGGTCGATGCGATAGACCTGCTCCTCGGTGAAGTAGCGGTGCACCGTCTCGCTCAGCGCCCGCGAGGAGGCGAGGTCGTGCCCGAACGGCTTCTCGATCACGAGGCGCGTGATGTCCGACGGAGCATTGAGGCCCGCCTCGCCAAGTCCGGTGATGGCATCGGGAAAGCTCTCCGGCGGCAGCGCCACGTAGAACACGCGCTCTTCGAACGGCCCGTCACTCGCCTCGAGTGCCACGATGCGATCGCGCAGGGTGGCGTAGTCGGCGGGGCGGCCCTCGCCGATCGAGTGGCCGCGCAGGAACTGCGTGGCCCACGCCGTCACCGCCTCGGGTGGCGCGATCGCCGCGCCGATCGCCGTCGCGCCGATGGCCTGGAACGCCGCGTCGCCGAAGTCCGGCTTCCGTGACAGGCCGAGGATCACGCAACCTGCGCTCGTCATCTGCTGCGCATGCAGCTGGTACAGCGCCGGGAGGATCTTGCGCCGCGACAGGTCCCCCGACGCGCCGAACACCACGAACAGCGCGCGTCCCGGGGTGCATTCGCTCACGCGCCGGACTCCGGCTTGATCGCGTGCCCACCGAACTGATTGCGCATCGCGGCCAGCAGGCGGTCGGCGTAGGAGTCGGTGTCACGGGAGCGCAGGCGCTGCAGCAGCGCCAGCGTGATCACCGGCGCCGGCACGTCGAGGTCGATCGCCTCGGCCACCGTCCAGCGCCCCTCGCCGGAATCCGACACCCAGGGGGCGATGCCGGCCATCGTCGGGTTCGCCGCCAGCGCCCGGGCCGTCAGGTCGAGCAGCCACGAGCGTACCACGCTGCCGTGGCGCCAGAGCTCCGCCACCTGCGCCAGGTCGAGCTGCATCTCCGCCTTGTGCTCGAGGATCGAGAACCCCTCGGCATAGGCCTGCATCATCCCGTACTCGATCCCGTTGTGCACCATCTTCGTGAAGTGCCCCGCCCCGGACGGCCCGACACGCGCCCAGCCGCGGTCGGTGGCCGGAGCCAGCGTCGCGAAGACCGGTGTCAGCCGCGAGACGGCCGCCTCGTCGCCACCGATCATCAGGGCATATCCCTCCTGCAGCCCCCACACGCCGCCGCTCGTCCCGACATCCACGAAGGCCAGCCCGTGGGCGGCCAGTTCCGCGGCCCGCCGCTGGCTGTCCTTGTAGTTGCTGTTGCCGCCGTCGATGACCGTGTCACCGGCGCTCAGCAGCCCGGCGAGTGCGCGCACCGTCTCCTCGGTCGGCGCGCCGGACGGGACCATCACCCACACCACCCGGGGTGCCTCCAGCCGCTCCACGAGTTCCGCCAGCGACGCCGTGCCGGTTGCGCCGTCCGCGGCCGCGGCAGTCACCGCCGCCGGACTGTGGTCGAAGACCGCCAGCTGGTGGCCGCCGCGGAGCAACCGCGTGGTCATGTTCGCGCCCATGCGCCCCAGTCCCACCATGCCAAGCTGCATCGTCTGAGCAACCTCGAGAGAGTCCGTGCCACACCGCGCACATCGCGCCGGTGTGGGCAGCATATCCGGCTGACCACACCCACTCAAGCGACCACGTGGTGGCGCATCAGCGCCGCTGGCAGTTGTCACTGTCGCACGTGATGCCACAGATTCACGGTGCCGATGATGGCCCTGCCATGCGGCTGCGTGTCTCCCGTCCCGCTCGATGCCCCGTCTCATTGCCAGCCTCCCGCATGCCCGGCGCTGTCCCGCCACCGTGATTCGGCGGCCGGCGATGCGTCCGGCCTTCCGGCCGTGATCCAGGACCTGCTCGCCCAGCTGCGTCGCTGGCGCTGGCTGCTGGTGCCGGCGGCCATCCTCGTCGCGCTGCCGTTCCTCGCGCGCTCGGTGGCCTTCCGCCTGGTGGAGTCGAACAGCCTCGTCTCGCGCCCCGTCGGGCCGGAGACGCCGCTCACCTTCGGCGTGCCCTTCACCCGCGTGAACGTGCCGCGCGGGACGTACCACCTCGATGGCGTGATGACCAAGTTCAGTGACCGCGCCCCGGTCATCGTGATCTTCCACGGCTCGGCCGAGTCGGTGTCGTACTGGGCCGACGTGCAGGCGCTGCTCTACAAGGCCGGCATCTCGAGCTACGTGTTCGACTACTCGGGCTTCGGCAACAGCGGCGGTGAGCGGCACGCCGTGGTGATCGAGGAGGACGTGCGCCAGGCCTGGCGCGACGCGGCGATCCAGTTCCCCTTCGCCGAGCGCCGCATCGCCCTCGGCTACTCCCTCGGTTCCGGGTTCCTGGTGAAGGAGTTCCCGACGCTGGTGCCCGAGGCGCAGGGGCTCGCACTGGTCGCCTCGTACTCCTCCGCCCGCGAGGCGGCCGTGGCCTTCGGCAGCATCCCGGGATGGGCGTCGGCCATCCTGCCCGACCTCTGGAACTCGGTCGAGAACATCGCCGAGGTCCATGCCCCGCTGCTGGTGGTGCACAGCGACAAGGACCAGCTCTTCCCCCTCGCCATGCCTCGCCGCGTCTTCAACGCCGCCAACGAGCCCAAGGCCTTCGTGCGCCTCGTCGGCTACACCCACGAGGACGGCCACCTCCGCCCCGACGCCGCCTACTGGGCCGGCGTGATGACCTTCGCCCAGACCGGCCGCCTGCCCCAGTCCAACGACACCCCGCCCTGACATCCGTGCTTCGCCACCGTCGTCAAGGGCAACAGCCTTGACGCAAGGGCGCAAAGGACGCAAGAAGATCCTCGTGGCCAGCGATGGCAGGCGTGGCCCGAGGCATCGAGAGGGCTCCGGGAACTGCAACCGCAACCGCAGTTCTCATCACTGCTCTTCTTCCTCATGCGGGCACGGCATGGCCCCGCGCAGCGAGCCGATGTTCTTTGCGTCCTTCGCGCCGCTTTGCGTCTTTGCGTCAAGGCGGTTGCCCTTGACGATGCTGGCGGCTGTGGAATTCAGCGGCTGGAGACGAAGAGCCAGACGGCACTCGCGATCCCGATCAGGCCGATCAGTTGCCGCATCACGTCCTGGTTCATCCGCTGCGCGACCCGTGCCGCGACGTGGCCGCCGGCGATGCTCCCCACCGCCATCACCGCCGCGATCGGCCACTGCACCAGCCCCGAGGCCGCGAACGTCACGATCGCCACGAAGTTGAAGAGCAGCGCCATGATGTTCTTCAGCCCGTTCATCTGGTGCACGTTCGTCAGGCCGAGCAGCCCGAACGCGGCCAGCATCACGATGCCGGCGCCGGCCCCGAAGTAGCCGCCGTAGATCGCGACCGCGAACTGCACCGCCATCGCCCAGCGCCCGGGCGGGGCAGGCAGAGCATCGGGCGACAGGAGCTCCGGCGCCGTGGCCCCGATCCGCGCGCGCAGCCAGTGTCCCACGCGCTTCTGCGACAGGAAGAGCAGTGTCGCCCCGAGCACCAGCCACGGCACCAGCGCCTTGAATTGCGCATCGCTGGTGCGGGTCAGCAGCCATGCACCCAGCGCGCCGCCCAGCAGGCTCGGGACCACCAGCACGCGCGCCCAGGTGCCCACACCGCGCAGCGCGTCCCGGTAGCCCAGCATGGAGCTCAGGCTCCCGGGCCACAGCGCCACCGTCGACGTCGCATTCGCCGCCACCATCGGCACGCCGAGGCCCACCAGCGCCGGGAAGGTCAGCAGCGTGCCGCCGCCCGCCACCGAGTTCGCGGCACCGCCAAGGAGCGACGCCACCATCACGCCGGCCAGCTGCGGCAGGTCAGCCATCCCCGCCCGTCCTTATATTCGCGCCGGTGCCATCCGCCCAGGTCATGCACGTCCCCCGTTCCAGTGCCGCATGAAGCGCCTCGCCTCGAATCTCACCGTGCAGGTGCTCACCGCGATCGCACTCGGCGTCCTGCTCGGCGCGCTCGCCCCCGACCTCGGCAAGGCCCTCAAGCCCGTCGGCGACACGTTCGTGAAGCTAGTCAAGATGGTCATCGGCCCGATCATCTTCCTCACCATCGTGCTCGGCATCGCCAACATGGTGGACCTGAAGAAGGTCGGGAAGGTCGGCGGCAAGGCCTTCCTCTACTTCGAGATCGTCAGCACCTTCGCGCTCGCCATCGGGCTCGTCATCGTCAACGTCACCCGCCCCGGCGACGGCGTCGATGTCTCCCGCCTCGCGAAGGGCGACATCTCGCAGTACGCGAAGGCCGGTGAGAGCATGAAGTTCGCCGACTTCGTCGCCAACATCGTCCCCGGCAGCGTGGTCGACGCCTTCGCCAAGGGCGAGATCCTGCAGATCGTCTTCTTCGCCGTGATCTTCGGCGTCGCGCTCACCTCGCTCGGCAGCACCGCCAAGCCGCTGGTGGACGTGCTCGACCGGCTCTCGCACGTGTTCTTCAAGATCGTCGCGCTGGTCATGACGGTGGCCCCCATCGGCGCCTTCGGGGCCATGGCCTTCACCGTCGGCTCCTTCGGCATCGGCACGCTGCTCCCGCTCGGCCGCCTCATGCTCGACGTCTACCTCACCATGGCGGTGTTCATCTTCGTCGTGCTCGGCGCGATCTGCCGGCTCTACGGCTTCCGCCTCCTCGAGTTCCTCCGCTACATCCGTGAGGAGATCCTGCTCGTCCTCGGCACCAGCTCCAGCGAGGCCGCGCTGCCGCGGATGCTGGTGAAGATGGAACGGTTCGGCTGCGACCGGACGGTGGTGGGCCTCGTGATCCCGGCCGGCTACTCGTTCAACCTCGACGGCACGTCGATCTACCTTGCGATGGCCACCATCTTCCTCGCCCAGGTGAACCGCATCGAGCTCGGGATCGCCGAGCAGCTCAGCATCCTGCTCGTGCTGATGGTGACGTCCAAGGGCGCCGCAGGAGTCACCGGGTCGGGGTTCATCGTCCTCGCCAGCACCCTCAGCGCGATGAAGGTCATCCCCGTCGAGAGCATCGCCCTGCTGCTCGGCGTCGACCGCTTCATGTCCGAGGCGCGTGCCATCACGAACCTGATCGGCAACGGCGTCGCGACACTCGTCATCTCCCGCAGCGAGAACGCGTTCGACGAGGACCGACGCCGCGAGGCCGTCGCCGGCCTCGGACACTGACCGCCGCCACCGCCGCCGCACCCGGGACTCCACGCCATGGACCGCTTCACCGACGCCGCCTGCACCATCCTGCTCGACGAGTTCCTGCCGAAGATCACCCTCTCCCTCGCCCCGCTCAGCGACGCCGACACGTGGTGGCGCCCGGCCGAGTCGTCGAACAGCATCGCGAACCTGCTGCTGCACCTCGAGGGCAATGCGCGGCAGTGGATCCTGTCCGGCGTGCGCGGCGACCCGGACGTGCGCGACCGTGACGCCGAGTTCGCGGCCCGCGCGGGGCCCGGCAAGGAGGCGCTGGTGGCGCGGTTCCGCGACACATTGATCGAGATCGAGCGCGTGCTGGCCGGCATTCCCGCCGACCGGTTCGACGAGCCGCGCCGGATCCAGGGGTCGGACACCACCATCTTCGGCGCGATGTTCCGCCTCACTACGCACGTCGCCGTGCACACCGGCCAGATCATCCAGCTCGCGAAGTGGCGCGCGCCCGGCGTGGTGCGCCACTACGAGGCATCCTCCACGTCGTTCACGCCGCTCTGGCAGCCCACCCCGCGCCCGCCGCTGCCCTGAGCAACGACGAAGGCCGGCCGCATGTCCGCGGCCGGCCTCCGTCCACCACCCACGCGCGCGACGTCAGTACGTGAACTGCACGCCCGTCGTCAGCAACCCGTCGAACTTCTTGAACCGCTGCGTCGACGCCGGCTTCAGCGGCGGCGCGTTGTTGTAGTTCACCAGGTAGCCCACCTTGATGCCGATCCGCGCCGACAGCGGCGCCACCAGCGACGACTTGGTGGTCAGCTGCCAGGCATCGGTGGTCGAGAAGTTCGGCGTGAAGCCCGCCACCTGCTCGAAGTAGCTCACCTTCGAGAACATGTGCCGGTACATCCCGTCCACGTTGCCCACGAAGTCGCTCGTGCTCGGGTTCGTCCCCACGAACGAGCGCTGCAGGCCGCCGAGGCCGAGCGACATCTGCAGCTTGTCGATGTCGGTGTCGACGAACTTGTAGCCGAGGCCGAAGCTCTCGTTGAACTGGCTGTTCAGGCCCGCCGGCGTGTTCCGCAGGCCGGTCGTCGCCACGTACGCCGTCAACTTCTTGGTCAGGTTGTAGTCGCCACGCGCGCCGGCCTGGTAGAGCTCCGCGTTCCGCACACCGTTGGCCGTGCCACGCACCGCCGACGCCGTCTGCGAGAACTTCCACGTCGGGAACGCATAGCTGTACCGCTGGCCCAGCGACACCGTGTTCACTTCCTGGTTCCCCTGGCTCGCCGCCAGCGAGAAATCCGCCACGAACTCATAGGGTGGCTTCTTCGCCGGCTCCTGCGCCATCACCGTCCCGGCAGCCACCGTCACCAGCGCCATCGAACGAAGAACTGTACGAGTCATGTCACCGCCTTTCGTGTGTGTGGTTTGGACATCCGTTGACGTACCATCCAGCCCAGCACCAGCACCAGCCCGATCGCACACACCACCGGCACCAGCAACGCCAGCGCGGCCGTCACGATCGATCCCACCAGCTCACCCGTCGACACCACCGGGTTCGCCGCCCCACCCGTCACCGCCGTGCTCTTCAGCCGCAGCAACGACGTGGCCCCATGCAGCAGCCCCGCCGCACCGCCGCCGCCGATCAGCGCGATGCCCCACGCCAGCACCGGTGGAAGATCCGTGATCGCGGCCGCGCTCGCCAGCACACCGGCCACCACCGCGGCCGGCGCCGCCGCCACATCCAGCGCGTTGTCCAGCCACGGCACGTAGTACGCCACCACCTCCAGCACCGCCGCCGTCCCCAGCGCCACCAGCGCCGGCAGCGTGGAGAGCATCACGAAGCTGTCGTTCAGCGGAATCACCCCGGCACGCCCAGCCAGGCCCAGCGCCAGCAGCGGCACGAACACCCGGAACCCGCACGCCGCCGCCACCCCGATCCCCGTCAGCACACTCAGAAACGTCTCCACCACGACACTCCAGTTGAGGCGTCATTGATTAGAACTAACTTATCATCGCGGATACACCATCGACAGCATGCGGTGCCCGGACGGCGCAGACCGGCACCGGCCACGCCATATTTGCCTCGTGACGACTCCTACCGACAGACCTGCGCCGCTCGTCGGCGTCGTGATGGGCAGCGCCAGCGACTTCCCCGTGCTCGCGCCCGCCGTCGAACTCCTCGAACAGTTCGGCGTCCCGCATGAGGTCCGCGTCGTCTCGGCGCACCGCACGCCCGACCAGATGTTCGGCTACGCCGAGTCCGCGCATGGCCGCGGACTGCGCGTGATCATCGCCGCCGCCGGCGGCGCCGCGCACCTCCCCGGGATGCTCGCCGCCAAGACCCTCGTGCCCATCATCGGAGTGCCCGTCGCCGCCACCGCGCTCGCCGGCATCGACGCCCTCCTCTCCATCGTGCAGATGCCCAGGGGCATCCCCGTGGCCACCGTCGCCATCGGCAAGCCCGGCGCCGCCAACGCCGCCCTGCTCGCCATGCAGATCCTCGCCACCACCGACCCCGGCCTGCACGACGCACTCGCCACCTGGCGCGCCGCCCGCACCCAGGACGTGCTCGACCATCCCGACCCGCGCACCACCGCATGACCACCATCCTGCCCGGCGCCACGATCGGGTTCCTCGGCGGCGGGCAGCTCGCACGCATGGCGGCACTCGCCGCTCGATCCATGGGCTACGGCGTGCACGTGCTCGACCCCGATCCCGACTGCCCCGCCGCCCCCGTCGCCTCACACGTCGTCACCGCCCGCTACGACGACGCAGACGCCGCCGCCGCCTTCGCGCGCACCTGCGACGTCCTCACCCTCGACATCGAACAGGTCGCCACCGCCAGCATCACCGCCGCCAGCGTGCACGCCCCCGTGCACCCGGCCGCCGCACCGATCCACATCATCCAGGATCGCGGGCGCCAGAAGCAGTGGCTCCTGGACAACGGCTTCCCCGTCGCACCGTTCCGCATCGCCCACACCGCGGGCGACGTCGCCGACGCCTTCGAGACCCTCGGGCGCAGCATCGCCAAGACCACCGCCGGCGGCTACGACGGACGCGGACAGGCGCGCATCCGCTCCGCGCACGACCTCGATGCCGCCGGCGCCCTCACCCGCCAGGCCACCGTCGTCGTCGAACAGTGGATCGAGCTGGCCGGCGAACTGTCGGTGATGGTCGCCCGCAGCAGCACCGGCGAGGTGCGCACCTTCCCGGTCTCGTGGAACCACCACGACAACGGCGTCCTCACCTGGGCCATGACCCCCGCCCCGGTCAGCGATGTCACCACCGCCGCGGCAATCACCCTGGCGTCGGCCATCGCGGAAGAACTGGGCATCGTCGGGCTCCTCGCCGTCGAACTCTTCGTCACCGGCGACGACGCGCTGCTCGTCAACGAACTCGCCCCACGACCGCACAACACCTTCCACGCCACCGAGCGGGCCTGCATCACCAGCCAGTTCGAGCAGCAGGTCCGCGCCGTCTGCGGCCTCCCGCTCGGCAGCACGGCCCTCCTCTCCGCAGGCGCCATCGTCAACCTCCTCGGCGACCTCTGGGAACCGCACGGCGAACAGCCACACTGGACCTCCGCCCTCGAGGTCGCCGGCGTCCGGCTCCACCTCTACGGGAAGAAGCTCGCCAAGCCGGGCCGCAAGATGGGCCACCTTTCGGCAGTCGGCCCAACGCCAGAGGCCGCCCGCGACGCCGTGCTCGACGCATACGCCCGCCTGCTCCCGCACTGAGCGCCCCCCGCGGCGCCGGCGTGACCCGGCGCCGCAGTGTTCTGCGCCGGCATGCGCCCGAACAGACCGGCGCGACCTGTCCCCCGCGCCAGCCCATCCACACCTTTCCCGCATGCCTCTCTCACCGCTCGTGGGACACGATGCGCTGCGCCAGCGATTCAGTGACGCCATCGCCAGACGCACCATGCCCGGATCCCTCCTCCTCCACGGACGGAGGGGCGTCGGCAAGCAGCGCCTCGCCCTCTGGCTCGCGCAGGCCCTGCTCTGTGCCGGCGCAGCCCCCCCATGCTGCTCCTGTCAGGCCTGCCGATACGCCGCCGACCTCACCCACCCCGACCTGTACTGGTTCTTCCCCGTCCCGAGAGCCGACATCGCCGACTCCTCAGCCGACGAAGTGATCTCGTACATGCGCGGGGCCATGCGAGACCGGGCCGCCGCCGGAGGCCGCTGGGGACCCTCCAGCGGCAGCGACGCAATCTTCCTCGAGATGATCCGCTCCCTCGTGCGCACCGCCGTCAGCGCCCCCGCCATGGCCACCCGCAAGGTGATGATCCTCGGCGATGCCGACCGCATGATCGCGCAGGAGGGCGCCGACCAGGCCGCGAACGCCCTCCTCAAGCTCCTCGAGGAACCCCTCCCCGACACCACCATCATCCTCACCTCCAGCGAGGCTGGAGCCCTCCTCCCCACCATCCGCTCCCGCGTGGTGTCGGTGCGCGTCGCGCCGCTCCCCCCCGCCGACATGCGCGCCTGGTCCGTCCTCCCCGAGACCGCCGGCGCCATCGGCCGCACCGACGACGCCGCGATCACCCGCGCCGCCGGCGCCCCCGGCGCCCTGCTCGGCGGGGCGTCGCACGAGGCCGCAGCCGCACACGCCGGCCACTGGCTCAAGGCGCTCCGCGGCGACGCCGCCGACCGCTTCGCCGCCATCCTCACCGAAAAGGCCGCCGGCGCCCGCGGCGGATTCTCCGACGCCCTCGACGCCCTCGAAACCACCCTCCATGACCGGCTTCGCCCAGCCGTCGAGTCCGGTTCACCGGGTTCGGCCGGTCTCGCCAGGGCGCAGGATGCCATCGAGACCGCCCGCGACCGCGCCGCACACAACGTCAACCCCGCCCTCATCACCGCCGAACTGCTCCGGCAGCTCGACCGCGCCGGGATCCGCGGATGACCCCGGGCGAACTCAGCCATATTGACAGCCAGGGGAACGCCCGGATGGTTGACGTCTCGGTCAAGCCCGACACCCACCGGGTGGCCGTGGCAACTGGAGCGATCCGGATGGCACCCGCTACATTTGACCTCATCCAGCGGCAAGCGCTTCCGAAGGGGGACGTGCTGACCGTGGCAAGAGTTGCCGGAATCCAGGCCGCCAAGCGGACCGCTGACCTGATTCCCCTCTGCCATCCACTCGCCCTGCGTGGTGTGGATATTGCCTTTCAGATGGATGAGGCTCTTCCCGGCTGTCGTGTCTCCGCACAAGTGCGGACCACGGGACCGACGGGAGTCGAGATGGAAGCGTTGACCGCCGTGTCCGTCGCACTGCTGACGGTGTACGACATGGCCAAGGCCGTCGATCGGGACATGGTCCTGCTCGATATCCGGGTGGAGTCGAAGGACGGAGGGCGCTCTGGATCCTGGCGCCGTTCGCCACCGGAGGATGCCGGCGAGCCATGAGGCGGCCTGCCAGCGTCTTCTCTTGATATGCGATGCGTTCCGCCGGGCTGCCGGCGGAGTGTTTCGCGCCACTGGCGCTGACGCGCCGGACGGCCGGGGACGCACCCGGCGAGCCGGTGTGGCGCGCCCCTGACGCGAGGTTGCTCGACATGCACGACCTGAGAGGTACCTACGTTCACCGCGGAGACAACGAGCGGCTGCGCCGCCGGTTCCGCCGCTGGATCATCGCCGGAGGCGCACTCGTCTCCGTCGGCATGGCCGCCCGCCGGCCCGTGGTGCTCGATGCCCGCGCCGAAGCGGCGACCCCCGTCGCCGCCTCCAGCTCCACCGCCCGCGTGGCCTCGCTGGCTGACCGCCTGCACGCCGCCACGACCGCCCGGAAGGCCACCCAGCGCCTGCAGCGCTGGAACAAGATCTACACCCTCGCCCATCGCTGGATGGTCGACACCGAACTCGCCCGCGCCATCCACGATGCCGCCGTCGAAGCCGGACTCGATCCCGAACTCGCCTTCCGCGTCGTCAACGTCGAGAGCCAGTTCAAGGAGCACGCCACCAGCCACGTCGGCGCCGCCGGCCTGACCCAGGTCATGCTCCCCACCGCTCGCTACTACGACCGCAACATCACCAAGGCCAAGCTCTACGAGCGCGAGACCAACCTGCGCATCGGCTTCCACTACCTGCGCGACCTCATCGACGAGCGCCGCGGCAACGTCAAGCTCGCCCTCCTCACCTACAACCGCGGTGGCCTTGCGGTCGAGACCGAGCTCTCACTCGGCCTCGATCCGTCCAACGGCTACGACACCAAGGTCATGCGCGGCTACAAGGGCGCCGCACGCATCCGGAGCGTCTCGGCGTCCCGCGCCAACGACTGACCTGAACGGGGCCCACTGCCCCGCAGCACGAGGAAGGGGCGCACCATCGCGTGGTGCGCCCCTTCTCGCATTCTGCCCGGACGACAGCCGCCATTCCGGACCGCCATGTCCGTTGAATCCCGTCTGCGCCCAGCACGGTCCGGACTCCGTCCAAGCGGGCGAGTGCGGTGCCGCCGGGAGCACCCGGTCGATCCGCGCGCCAAGACCACCCTCCCCGACCCCGCGCGCGCCGCGCCCAACCTTTCAGCGCTGCCGGGCGCGCCCCTTCTTCGGCGTCGCGGCCGGCCGGCGGGTGGAGCGCGGTGCCGCCTTTCTGGCAGACCGCTGGCTCCGGGACGGCTGGGCCGACCTCGCCTTGCGCGCCGGACGGGTCGCCGCGGCCGCACCGCGCCGGGCCTTGGCACCGCCGGTCGCCGCCCGAGCCGACCTCGCCGGGCTCGCCGGGCTCGGCGCCGCCGTGCAGCTCCGCACCGTGCGACGCTTCCCGCGAACCTTCACCACCCGGTTCGTGCACCGGCGCTCCGAGCTCCCCGCCCGCGCACTCCGCGTGACGGCCGCACGCCGCGCCGCAGCCACCGCCTTCTTCGATGGCCGCCGGACCACCAGCACCTGCCCGGCGCGCAGGCGGTTCCCCCGGATGCCATTCATCGCGCGCAGCGTCGCCACCGAGACGCCGCTCCGACGGGCCACGCTCGTCAGGCTCTCCCCACGTCGCACCCGCACCCGCTGCGAGACCAGCGACACCGCCGGACTGGCCCGGCTGCTGCCGAAGCGGGCGATCGACGGATCCGGCACGTCCCGCGCTCCGGCCACCGTCAGCGGCGTCGGCACACGCAGCAGCGTCCCGGCCCGCACCCGGCCACGCCGGTCGAGCGCCAGCTTCGGGTTCACCCAGCGCAAGGCGCGCACCGGCACCCCCGCCTCGTCGGCGATCGATTGCGCCGACTGCAGGCTGGCCACGCGCACCTCGCGCCACCCGGCCCGCTCCGATTCCGGCAGCGCGGCGAACGCCGTCGCGAAACCGGCACTCCGACCCACCGGCACCCGCACCTCGGTGGCCTCACCCGGCGGCGTGACACCACGCAGGAAGTGCGGGTTCAGGTCGCGGATCTCGTCGATCGACGAGCCACTCGCCTTCGCCACCGCCGCCAGCGACACCCCGCCCGCCACCATCACCGAGTCGTACGCGAACGCCGGCATCGTATCCACCCGCAAGCCGTAGCGCGCCGGCTCCTTCGCCACCATCGCCGCCGCGATCAGCTTCGGCACGTACGCCTTCGTCTCCGACGGCAGGTACTTCTGCTCCGCCAGCGCGAAGAACCGGTCCTCACCCTCCGACCCGTCCAGCTCGTCCGAGAACCGCCGCAATCCGCGCGACACGCGCCCCGGGCCGCCGTTGTACGCCGCCGCCGCCAGGTACCAGCTCCCGTACGCATCGTGCAGGTCGGTCAGGAAGTCGATCGCACCCTCCGTCGCACGCATCGGGTCGCGGCGCTCATCCACCCACCAGTCCACCCGCATTCCGATCCCGCGCGCCGTCGGCGCCATGAACTGCCACATCCCCACCGCCGCCGCGCGCGAATAGGCGTGCGGCAGGTAGCTGCTCTCGATCAGCGCGAGGTACGTCATGTCCTCGGGCAGCCCAGCCTCGCGGAACTTCCGGCGCAGCATCGCGTCGTAGCGCGTGCCGCGGCTCATGCTCCGCTCCATGTACGGACGGCCGCGTCCCGTGAAGATGCCGACGTACTGCGCCACCATCTGGTGCGTCTCGTAGCTGCGGACGTCGATGTCCCACGTCGCCCGTGCATCGGGCGCCATGGGGCCCGCTGCGGCAGCCGGCGCGGCGGCCACGGGGGCCGCCTCGAAGATTGCCGCGGCCCGCTGCACCACCTCGGAATCGGAGACCACCGGTGTGGCCGTCGTGTCGACGCGCCGGGCGGTGTCCGCCGCTGCGGGTGGTCCGGGCATCACCGGCACCGGTGCCGCCGCCGCGACCGTCGGCTCGGGGGCAACCACCGGTGCCGGATGGCGCGAGGCACAAGCAGTGCAGAGCAGCAGGATCGCGAGCGGTGGGCGGAATCGCATCACGGACGGTGTGGCAGTGGTGGACGGAACGGGTCGAAGCTGTCGAGTCTAGCAGTCCCGAGCGAGGCGCGGAACCGAGCGCGCCCGGCTCCGTCCAGCTGCGACTGACCGTCCGGTCGCTCGGTCACGCCGCCCCACGGGTTGGGCACCGCGACGGCCCCACGGTTGCCTGCCACCCGGCGCGGGCATAGCCTCGTCGCACCATGCTCCCGATCCGGACCATCTCGCTCCACGCCGCCGCCTGCGGGCTGGCCATCACACTCGCCACCGGCTGCGCGACCAACCCGCCCCGCGGCGCCAGCCCTGCCCCTCCGCCGGCGGACCCGATCCCGGCCATCGAGGCGCGGGCCGCGGCCACACCCGGTGCCGTCGTCCGCCTCGCCGCCTGGCGCCTGGACGGTCGCGGCCCGCGGCTCCTGCTGCGCGCCGACTCGCTCGTCCACGCGGCCAGCACCATGAAGGTGCCCGTGATGATCACGCTCGCGCAGCGCGCCGATCGCGGCCTGCTGCAGCTCGACGGCGCCATCCCGCTCGGCAACCGGTTCGCGTCGATCGTCGACGGGTCACCCTACACCCTCGCCCGAACCGACGACTCCGACGACAGCGTCTACGCCCGCGTCGGGGAGCGCGTGAGTCTCCGCTGGCTCGCCACGCGCATGATCACGCACTCCAGCAACCTCGCCACCAACACCCTGCTCACCGTCGTCGCCGCCGACTCGGTCACGGCGGCAATGCGCGCGCTGGGCGCGACCCGGATGCTCGTGCGCCGCGGCGTGGAGGACACACCGGCCTTCCGCGCCGGCCTGAACAACGTCACCACCGCGGCCGATCTCGCCACGATCCTCGCGGCCATCGCCACCGATCGCGCCGCCTCGCCGGCGGCCTGCGCCTGGATGCGCGAGGTGCTGTTTGCGCAGGCCTACAACACCGCCATCCCCACCGGGCTGCCCGCCGGCACGCGCATCGCCCACAAGACGGGCGACATCACGCGCGTGGAGCACGATGCCGCCATCGTCTATCAGGCGGGTGACGGTGCCCCCTACGTGCTGGTCGTGCTCACCAGCGGCATCGAGAGCCAGGCGCAGGCGCGTGTGCTCATCGCCGACATCGCGCGCATCGTCCACGGCGCACTGCAGCGCTGACCGCGCCGCGCGCTACCAGAGGCGCAGCAGCCCCGCCGTCAGCAGCGCGATCGCCTGGCCCGCGATCACATCCAGCGGGTAGTGCACGCCGAGTGCCACCCGGCTGTAGCCCACCATGAGGGCGATCGGCAGCAGCCAGATGCCGAGCGACGGGTAGGTGAGTGCATACATCGCCGCCACGGCCATCGCCGCCGCGGAGTGGCCCGACGGGAAGCTGAACCGGTCCGGTGCCGGGATCATCGTGCTGCCACGGGCCGTGTCCGCGGGGCGGGCGCGGCTCACGCTGCGCTTCATGATCTGCGACACCAGGAACGCCACCAGCAGCGCCACCGCCGTGTGCGCGCCGGCATACCGCGTCCGGGGCACGCACATGCCGATCACGCAGGCCGCGATCGTCACCCGTGCACCACCGACATGCGTCATGCCCAGCCAGAACCGCCGCCAGAAGGCGGGGATGTCCGGGCTGAGGCGCAGCCGGTAGTACCAGAGCAGGTCGCGGCGAAGGAGCCGCGTGATCAGCGAGCCATTCATGCGCAGAAGACTAACCCTCCACCTGCGGATTCCGGCGTAACGAAGGCGTTTCGGGGTGGCATCGATTGCACCTACGCGGCGCCGACCCTCCGGGTTACACCGGGGGGCGTGAAATGTTTGAGGCGATGAATGGATGAGCACTCCACGCGCTCCGGCGCGCCACCACGGCGGCCGGCCGTCCGTGTTCGCCCGACAGCGGCGCGCTCAGGCGCTCAGCGCGCGCTCGACGTCGCGGCCCGCCCCTCGACGTGCGACATGTGCACGCGGAGCATCACGTGGCGCAGCGGTGTGGGGTCCGAAGGCCCGAAGCTGTCCGGTACGATGCGCCGGAACGTCTCGACGGCATGCTCCCAGCGCGCGCGCCCCTCGGCACCGTCGGTGGGATCGAGGAGCTGCACGCTGCCATGCACCACCACGCTCCGCCAGTCGAACATCCCGTTCACCTCGTCGACCTCCAGCGCCACCCACGGCTGGTGCTCGAGCATCGCCACCTTCGTGCCGTGCCCGGTGCGCATGTAGAGCCAGTCGCCGTCGGCCACGTAGTGCAGTGGCTCGATGTCCACGCGCTGCTTGTACGCGTACGCCAGCCGCCCCACGCGGTGCGACGCCAGCAGGGCGCGGCACTCTTCGGGCGTCAGCGGTCGGATGGAGATCGGCATGTCGGTGGCTCGCCTGGTGTGTGCATCCGGTCTACACCCCGTAATCTAGCGCCCGGCGGAAACGAAGTCGGCCCGCCGGCGATTCACGCCCCATCGGTCAGCGTGCCGTCCCCCTCCACCACCCGCCGTGCCCGCTCCCGACACCCTGCTCCCCCCGCACCTCGCCGAGCGCGTTGCCTGTGCGCAGGACCGTCCCGTGGCCGCTGGCGGCGAGTACGTGCTCTACTGGCTGCGCACTGCGGTCCGCGCCCACGAGAATCCGGCCCTCGATGCCGCCGTCGCCCTGGCCGCTGCGCTCCATCGCCCGCTCTTCGTCTACCACGCGCTCTCCGAACGCTACCCGTACGCCAGCGACCGGCATCACACCTTCATCCTCGAGGGCGCGCGCGACCTCTCGGCTGACCTGGCTGCGCGCGGCATCGGCACCGCGTTTCACCTCGAGCGGGACGGACATCGCGGTCCCCACCTCATGACGCTCGCACGCCGCGCTGCAGTCGTCGTCACGGAGCTGATGCCGGTGGCGCCGCTCCGCCAGTGGACGGCCGCGCTCCAAGCGGCGATCGAGGCGCCGGTGTGGCAGGTCGACACCGCCTGCACGGTGCCCGTCACGCTCACCGACCGTGCCTGGGATCGCGCGTTCGCCTACCGGGATGCCACGGCACGCCTGCGCCGCGAGCGGCTCGCGCAGCCGTGGATCGACGTGGCGCACTACGCACCGGCGTTCGTGCCGGCGCTGCCGTTCGAGCCGGTGGACCTCGCGACCGCCGACATCCCGGCGCTCGTCGCCACCTGCCGCATCGATCACGGTGTCGGCCCGGTGCCGCACACACCCGGCGGCACGCGCGCGGGCTACGCGCGCTGGTCGGCGTTCGTGGAATCGGGGCGGCTCGATCGCTACGATCGCGCCCGCAACGAGCCCACCCGCGACGACGGCGTGAGCCGCATGTCGCCGTACCTGCACTACGGCATGGTCTCGCCCTTCACGCTCGCCCGCGAGGCGATGGGCCGCGCCGGCGACGGCGCCGCCAAGTGGCTCGACGAGCTGCTCACCTGGCGCGAGCTGGCCTACACTTTCTGCCACCATCGCCCCGACCACGCCTCGGTTCACGCGCTCCCGGCCTGGGCGCGCGAGACGCTGCAGCGCCACGAGGGTGATCCGCGCACGCTGCTCGACTGGGAACGGCTGGCACGCGGCCGCACCGGCGACCGGTTCTGGGACTTGATGCAGCGTGCGCTGCTGGCGCATGGCGAGATCCACAACAACGTGCGGATGACGTGGGGCAAGGCCTTCCCGCACTGGACCCCCGATGCCGCGCGCGCGCTCGCGCTGTCCATCGACCTCAATCACCGCTACGCGCTGGACGGCCGCGACCCCGCGTCGTACGGCGGCCTGCTCTGGTGCCTTGGCCAGTTCGACCGGCCGTTCACGCCGGAGAGCGCCGTCCTCGGCGCGGTGCGCAGCCGGACCACCGCGGCGCAGGCCGAGCGCGTGAGCGTGGACCGGTACGAGAAGGCGGTGCGGCGGCCCGTGGGCTCGTCACCCCGGTCCGTTGCCATCATCGGCGCCGGACTCGCGGGGCTGATGTGTGCACGCACGCTCGCCGACCACACCCTCGACGTGACGGTGTTCGAGAAGTCGCGGGGTGCCGGCGGCCGCGCGGCCACACGACGTGACGGGGTGTGGCAGTTCGATCACGGTGCGCAATACTTCACCGTGCGTGACGCGCGTCTCGCGCCATCCCTGCACAGCTGGCAGCAGCGCGGCATCGTGGCCCCGTGGACCGGCGCGCTCGCCGTGCGCGAGGCCGGCGCCTGGCGCGACGCCGGCACACGCGTGCGCCGCTGGGTCGGTGTGCCAGGGATGAGTGCCCTCGGCCGTCATCTCGCCGCGGACCTCATCGTACAGTACCAGACCCGCGTGGCGCATATCCAGCGCGAGGGACGGCAGTGGCGTCTCGTGGACGACACCGGCGCGGACCTCGGCACCTTCGACGTCGTGCTCACCTGCGTGCCCGCGCCACAGGCGCACGACCTGCTGGCCCCGGTCGCGCCGTCACTCGCGGCGCGCACGCGCGAGGCGACGCTCCATGCCACCTGGGCCACCATGCTCGTGCTCGAGTCGCGGCCCGACGTGGCGTGGGAGGGGGCGTTCCTGAACGATGACCCGGTCCTGTCGTGGGCCAGCCGCAACGCCGGCAAGCCTGGCCGGGAGGCACACGAGACGTGGGTACTGCACGCCACGCGTGCCTGGTCAGCCGCACATCTCGAGGACGCGGGCGACAGTGTCTCGCAGGTGATGACGGAGGCGTTCGCCGCCGTCATCGGGGCGCCCATCGTGCCGGTGCACCACATCGCGCACCGCTGGCGCTACGCGCTCCCCGATCCCGTGGTGCCCGATGGTGCCCTCTTCGACGCCGGGCTCGCGCTGGGTGCCGCCGGCGACTGGTGCGGCGGTCCCCGCATCGAGGGGGCATTGCTGAGCGGGATCGCACTCGCTGGTCGCGTGCTTGCCACCGTGCGTGACACACCGCCGCAGGCACCGTTGACGCTCGCACTGACGTGACGAGTCTCCGCTGCCCGCGATCGACGCGGCCGCAGGTAGGTTTCCCCATGGCATCCCACACGCACCTCACCGCATGACGTACGCACGACAGCGGCTCTGGCTGGGCATCAGCGGGGTCGGCATCACCGTGCTGGTCGCTGCCGCCGCCGTGCTGCTCGACCTGCCACACCGCCTGATCCCGCCCGACGCCGACCGGCAGTTCACCACCGCACTCGCCGCCATCGCGCTGGTGTGGATGCTGCATGCGGCACTGCTGCTGCCGCTCGACCTGCTCGGCGGGCTGGTGGTCGTGCGCCGGCGACCGGGCGTGTTGCGGTGGGTGGCGGCGTGGCTGCGCGGGGTGACCGTGCAGTGGGCATGGTACGCGCTGGCGGCGGCGCTGCTGCTGCGCAGCGGGCAGCAGTTCGGGAAGACCGGCGCGTTGCTGGTGTTCGTGCTGCTGCAGCTCGTGCTGCTCAGCCGGCAGGCGGTGGTGGCGTGGCTGGTGGGCGGGCTGCGTGTCGCGCCGGTGTCGCCGGCGCTCGCGGCCGCCGCCGACGCCGTCGGTATCGGCACCGCCGGCGTGCGCGAGATCGACTGCGACGACCCGGCGTTCAGCGGCGCGTGGTCGGGGGCAGCGGCACAGCGGCTATGGGTGCCGCAGCAGTGGGTCGAACAGCTTGCGCCGGCGCACCTGCAGGCGGCACTCCGCCGACGGGTGGCCGTCCGCACCCTCGGGTTGCGTCGGCGTGGGGTGCTGGTGGCGATGGCGTGGAACACCATCGGCTTCGCGCTCGCGACCGCGATGCCGCGCGCCGACCTCGTGACCGCACCGGGCTTCGTCACCGTGATGGCGTGGTTCACGCTCTGGATGTTCGTCGGTGTGCTCGTCCTTCCCACGCTGTCGCGGCCCGCGGTGTTCACTGCCGATCGCGCGGCGGCGCCCCAGGATGGTGCCGACACCGTGGCGGCCACCCTCACGCAGCTCGACCGGTGGCAGGACGACGAGGACGAGCGCGACCCGCGCGTGGAGTCCGTGTTCCATCCGGTGCCGTCGCGTGGCGCACGACTGCGCGCGCTGGCCGCGGGTGATGCCGCAACGGCCGCGGTCCCGGGCGGCGGCGGTGCCTGGCACGCCACGCGGATGATGCTCTTTCTCGGGTGGGCCGGCATCGGCGGCCTCTCGCGGGCGGTGCACTGCAACGTGGGCCGTCCGGCACTGTGGGTGATGCTGCCCGCCGACTGACCGTCGTGATCTGCAGGCCCGCGCATCTACATTTGCGCCATGGCCCCGATCGCACGCTTCCGACAATCCGCCGAACTGCCCTCGCAGGGGGCACTCGTGGCGCTGCTCATCCTTGCCGCGGCGTGGCTGATCGGGATACCGGAAGCCCTCGGCGTTGCACGGCCGGCCACGATTCCCGTGGTGCTGGTGCTCGGCCTGCTGCTGGGGCGCTGGGCGCTGCGGTGGTTGTACGTGGTCCTGGCGATCGTGGCGGTGCTCGTCGCCGTCGCCGCCTGGACACCCGTCGTGCCGCAGCTGGCCGCACCGTTCGTGCGCAGTGACCGTGTGAACCTCGATTCGGTGGATGCCGTCTTCGTCTTCTCGGGCACCGTGAACTCACGCGGGCTGGTGATGGGCGAGGCGCTCGACCGTCTGCTCACCGGCATCGCGTTGCGGGCGCGCCGGCCGGCGCTGCCGCTGGTCGTCAGCAACGTGCGGGCGGACGAGCGCAGCACCGCTGCCGCGTCGGCGGCTGATCAGCGGGCGCTGATCGCACTCGTCCCTGCCAGCGGCCCGGTGGAGTGGATCGACTCAGTGGCCTCGACGCGGGACGAGGCCGTGCGCCTGACGCGCCGCGCATTCCAGGCCCGCTGGCGGCGTGTGGCGGTGGTCACCTCGCCGATGCACTCGCGCCGGGCCTGCGCCACGGTGGAGACCCTGGGCCTTGCCGTGACCTGCGTGGTGGCGCCGTGGCGCCCCTCCGGCTGGCCCGCGCGCGCACCGGCCGAGCGGCTGCTGGTGATGCGGCGCCTCACCTACGAGACGCTGGCATGGATCCAGTACCGGGTCACCGGCTGGGCGCACTGGTCGTGAGGGAATTCCGTGGCCTGGGGGTGCGGCGTCGGCAGCGACGGCCGGTCCCGGGGCGCTAGATTCCCGGCAGTGCGTCCCGATAGCTCAGCTGGTAGAGCAGCGGACTTTTAATCCGTAGGTCGTGGGTTCGATCCCCACTCGGGACATTCGCTGCGCCCCGTCACCGTCCACCCGGAACGCGGCCACCGCCTCGTGCAGCAACCGGGCGTCGTGCTGCAGCGACGCGGCCGCCGCGCTCCCCTCCTCGGAGGACGCCGCCACCGACTGCGTCACGAGGCTGATCTGCTCCACCGAGCCGCCGATCCGGCTCACGTCGTCGCGCTGTTGCGCCGTCGCCGCCGACACCTCGGCCATCACCGCGCTCACCCGCGCCGCCTGCGCGGCGATCTCCGCCAGCCGCGTCATCACCGCCTCGCGCAGCATCACGCCCTCGGCCGCACTGCGCGTGGATTCCTCGATCATCTCCGCCGTGCTGCGCGCCGCCTCCGCGCTGCGCATCGCGAGGCTCCGCACCTCGTCGGCCACCACCGCGAACCCGCGCCCCGCATCACCGGCGCGTGCCGCCTCCACCGCCGCGTTCAACGCCAGGATGTTCGTCTGGAACGCGATCGAGTCGATCGTGCGGATGATCCGCGCCGTCGCATCCGAGTTCGCCTTGATGCGTGCCATCGCCTCCGCCAGCGCCGTCATCGACGCCACGCCGGCCGCCGCGGTGCCCTCGGCACCGGCGGCCAGTGCACAGGCCTCCGACGCGCTCGCGCTCGTGCGCGCGGCGCGGCTCGTGAACTCCGCCAGGCTGGCGGAGACCTCCTCGATCGAGGCCGCCTGCTCCGAGGCACCCGCTGCCAGCACGCCACTGGCCTGGTTCAGCGCCTCAGAGGTCGACAGCACCGCCTCCCCCGACTCGATCACCGAGCGGATCGCCCGCGTCAACCCGTCCATCGCATCGTTGAAGAACCGCTGCACATCGGCGTTGCGCCCATGGAACGTCCCGTGCATGCGCGTCGTCAGGTCGCCCGCCGCGAGCCCACCCAGCGCACCACTCACGCCGTCGAGGAACGCCGTCTCCTCGCGAAGGATCGTCGTGATGCGCTCCTGGCGCGCCTCGGTCAACGCCTGGATCACGATCGCCATGTCCAGCTGCAGCATGCGCTCGAACGCGCGCTGGAACTCCTGCAGCTCCGCGACACTCGCCGCCTCCCGCGCCACCGCCGCGAACATGTGCTCCCGGATCACCTCGTACATCGCGATGAACCAGTTCGAGTCGAGGTCGATGCGCTCGTGCACCCGACCCACCACGCGGCGATAGTCCACGAACCGGTCATCCAGCCGCCCCTCGAACATCGCCTGCACGTAGCGCGTCACCAGCGGGCGCTGCCGCTCGACGCTGGTGTGCCGGCGGATGATGCCCTGCGTCTCGTCCTCACCGGCGATGTGGGCGTAGAACGCGTCGATCATCGTGTTGCAGGCGCCCATGCACGTCGCCTGCCAGCGGCGGATCACGCCCAGGTCGCGCGGGGTCAGGTGCAGGAAGGCGGCACGACGCCGCACGTCGGCATCGGAGAGCGCAATCACGCCCTCCGGCACGGACGGGAGGTCGGCTTTCGTGTTCGCGTGGCGACGAAGAAGGGCAAGCACCAAGGCGCACTCTCACATGGGGTCCGGATCCTGCTGGCCGTCGGGCGGCTACCGTGATGTATCGGCACCCGTATTAGCGAGCTGAAATCTCAGGACACGGGATGTCACCGCGTTGCCGGCCGCTGCGAGACCCGAGGCAACCCTTCCGCCGGCTTCCAGCCGAGCTCGGTGCTTCCGGCATCACCACCGACCATCCGGTCAGCCCAGTTCGCTGCGGGGTACCATCCTTGCATGGCGAGATATCAGGCGACCGCGTATCATCACAGGTCGCCCGTTTGTTCCACGACGAAACCCCTGCCCGGATTTCAATCATGCGTCGCTCCGTCTCCGTCTGTACCGCCCTGTTCGCCGTTGCCGCCCTCTCCGCCTGCAGCGGCGGCGCCACGGCCGCTGTCGATTCCACCGCCGCGGCCGCGGCCGCCTCGATGGACAGCGCCAAGGGCGCGATGGGTGCCATGGCCGACAGCGCCAAGGGTGCCATGGGCGCGATGGCCGACAGCGCCAAGGGCGCGATGGGTGCCATGGCCGACAGCGCCAAGGGCGCGATGGGCGCGATGGCCGACAGCACCAAGCAGGCCGCTGGCGCCGCGATGGAGAAGGCCGGCGCCGCTGCCGCCGAAGCCGGCAAGAAGATCAAGCCGTAATCGTTGCCCGGTGGCAGAAGGCGCCCCGCGAGCTGAGCTCGCGGGGCGCCTTTCGCTTTCTCCGGAACCGCGCTGGATCGCCCCCCGGCTAGCGCGACACCGGCACCGCCGTCACCGCCGCGTCCGGCCCTGCCGCGCGCACCACCAGCGCCTTGCGCCGAAGCAGCCGCCCCAGCGCCACGGCACTCGCCAGCGCGAGCACGCCCTCCAGCACACCCACCAGCAGGAAGATCTGGTCGTAGTTCACCGCGCCGCCCGCGTCGCGCAGCACCGAGACCAGCACCCCGCCCAGCGCCGGCCCGAGCAGGAAGCCCACCGAGCCCGCGATCTGGAAGGCGCCGAAGATCCCGTCACCCGCCCGCCGCGCCACCTCACTCGTGAGCAGCAGGTTCGGCGCGAACATCAGCGCGCTCAACACCCCGCTCAGCACCATCAGCAGCGGCAGCATCCCGAACGGCACCCGCGCGTACATCGCGAACACCACCCCGAACAGCACGTTGCTGATCACCAGCGGCCGGTACCAGCCCACCCGGTCGGCCAGCCGTCCCGCCGGCCAGCACAGCAGCGCGAAGGGCACCATGAACAGTGCCATCAGCAGGCCACGCTGCGACCCGGTGGCGTGGTGCACGTCGCCCAGGAAGAGCGTGAACGTGCTCACGAACACCCCGATCACGAAGCGATCCATGAACGCATATGCCAGCGGCACCCACGCCAGCTGGATCTGCGTGTTCCACTCGTAGCGCCGGCTCGGCTGCCGCACCTGCTCGTCCCGCGGCAGCGAGATCCCCAGCGAGATCAGCGCCGCGAGGACGAAGATCACGGCGCCCACCAGGTACACCAGCATCGGGTCGCGGTCCACCAGGCGTCCACCGAGCGGCGAGCCGATCGCCACGCCGAACATGAGGCTCGAGCCAAGCAGCCCGAGCGACCCGCCGCGCCGCGGTCCCGCGAGGCGGTTCGCCGCCACCATCAGCAGCGTGATCGCGGGCAGGTGCAGCGCACCGTCCAGCACGCGCAGCGCGAACAGCGTGGTGAGGTCCGGCGCCGCGCGCATGCCGAGGAAGACCAGCGCATCGAGGCCCAGCAGCGCGGCCACCCACGCGCGCACCGATCCCGCCCGGCGCTGCCAGCGCATCACCAGCGGCACGGCGATGATCCCGCTGACCATGTTCACCGTCATGAAGGCGTGCGCCGCCGAGGCGTTGCCGCCGTGCGTCACCTGCACCAGCTCCTTCAGGCCCGGCACGAGGAGCGTGACGGGAATCAGGGTCAGGATGGTGGCGAGCGCGATCAGGAGCCGTGGCATCGCCGGAAAACTAAGGGATCACTCGACCAGGCATGGCAGCGTGCGCCAGGCGGCCGCCGACCAGTCGGCGCGGGCGGAGTCGATCACGCGTTCGTCCACCGGGCCGCCGAGGAGCGCCAGGCGCAGGGTCCGCGCCTCCGGGGTGAGCGCGGTGGTGTCGGCGGCCCGGGCCCAGCGGCGGAGTGACCGGTCCACGCGCGGCTCGATGAAGCCGGCCGCCACCGCGCGCGCGGTCTCCCGCATCGGGGCCAGCTGGAGCCGGGCCACCGGCGAACAGGCCACGGCCTTCGACTCCGGCACCATGCCCTGCAGGGTCCAGCGCCGGGCGCGCAGCGAGTCGGCGAACGGCATCGGCGTGAACCAGGCCGCCCTCGCGATCATCCCCAGGTCCGGCTCGCGCTCGGCCTCGCTGCGGGGCGTGACTGCCGTGCGGGCAGCCAGCATCGGCATCACGTCGAACAGTGCCGACAGCGCCGCCGCGTGGTCCGCGAACGCCACCGGACCCGCCGCCGACGCGTATCCGCGCACCCAGCTGTCCTGCACGGCGCTGAGCGCCCCGCTCACCCGGCCCTTCCGCGCCAGCGCCGACGCCAGGAACCAGTCGGCGCCCCGGGCCAGCAGTTCGGCCGGCCGGCGCGCCTCCTGCAGGTAGGCGTTGGTGGTGCTGCCCGCTGGCACGAACTCGGCCAGCCGCGCCAGCGGGGCCGCAATCGGCTGCGACCGCGCGCCGCGCCAGGCGTTGTCCGTGGCGTAGGTGCCCTGCCGGTTGGCGTAGTCGCGCGCCGACTGCCAGTCCAGGTCGTGCATCAGCTCATGCCCCACCGCGCCGAACCCGGTCGCCAGCGGCAGCGTCAGGGTGCGCGTGCGCGGGTCGTGCACGGCGAGCGCGCCGCTCAGCACCTGGTCACCGATGCGGACGTTGAGCCCGGCGAAACTCGCGCGGGGAAACACCTCGCGCAGGGCATCCACCGCCGCGGCGAACTCGCGCGCGTAATACGGACGCCACGCCGCCGGCACGTCGCGCCCGAACGTGAGCGAGGCGAGGCCAAGCCGCAGCGCCACCTGGTCCGGGCGCGGTGCGACGGCGCCGGGATGGAACGGCTGCTCCTGCGCCAGCGTCCGCATCCCCTGCGACGCGAGCAGCGCCGCCGCCGATGCGATCGGCGCCAGCGACGTGTCGCCACTCACGTCGGCCAGCGTCATCACCACCGTCTCCTCGTTCGTCGCACCGAGCAGCATGCGCGTGACGCGCGGCTGTTCGGTGGCGCGACGATCGACCGCCACCAGGCGTGCATCGAGCACCGACAGCCGCACCTGCGACTGCACCGGGCGCGTGCGCACGCTGATCAGCATCGAGAGCGCGCGCGACGCCGAGGGGGCGAGTGGTGGGCTCGACGCCAGTGACGGCAGCGCGACGCGCGTGCGCAGCGCCCCGTCGATCGCGGCGAGCACGGCCGGCAACCGGGCCGCGACACGGCGCGCGTTCGGTGCCGTTTCGGCGAGCAGCGGGCGCTCCACGCTGAAGCGCCGCTCGCCGCGCCAGTTGGCCACCACCTGCAGCAGGTCACCATCGCCGCGCGAGGCGGCGGTGATCGCACGCTCGACGTCGCGCCGCGCACGCGCGCGGTCGAACGAGAGCAGCGCCGCGGCGTCGATGAGTGGCACGGCGCCCGGGCGCAGCCACCCGCGCGCACTGGCCTGGGCCGCGGCAATGCGGATGGCATCGAGCGTCATCGGCACCGCCCCGTCGTGCAGGACCAGGCTGTCCACCACGCGCAGAAGGGCGCGACCGGCACCACTGTCGCTCGGCATCGCGATGTCGAGCGCGTCGGCGCGCGGACGCATGGCGGCGCCGTTCGACGCCAGCCGCGCGAGGATCGCGTGGGCCACCCGCGGCCGCCAGGCCGCTGGCAGGCGCGGCTCGCTGCGTGCCAGGTCCACCAGGCGGAACGGACTCCCCAGCCCCAGCTCGGCCCGGGCGAGGTAGCCGAGCGCGATGGCCGCGTGGAACGCCACCCGCTGGCCGGGTCGATCGCGGACCGCGCGGCTGAGCGAGTCATCCAGCCGCGCGCCATCCGCCAGCGCCGCGCGCACGGACCGGCGGGCATCGGCGCGGTCGGTGAGCGTGATCCCGGTCACCGTCAGCGCGACGAGCCCGGCTCCGAGCAGGAGCGCCCGGTGCAGGGTGGTCAGGCGCGACGACAGGCGGTTCAGCACGGGGAGCACCCTGGGGTGGAGGTGACTGCGGTGGAGACGACAGAACGCGCCGGAAGTGCACATCCGATCCCGGCCCGCCCCGTGGGCGTCCGGCCAAGGCGCCCTGTCCCGACCCGCACTCTGATATGGGGGAACGTACCCGCGCCGGCAACTGCGGTGCCCGGCGGCACGTGCCGGGCAGTGTCGGCAGGGCGACCGCGGTGCCCCACGCTCCTCGCCCGGCGCGCCGCTTCCCGTCCGGAAACGACAGAAGGCCGGCGCGTCATCGCGTCGGCCTTCTGGACATCATGGGAACCCGGTGGTTGCGCGGCGTCGCGGCAGACTCTCAACGGTCCCGGATGTGCGTACCCCAGCCCGGATCAGTTGTTCGTGGCTTCGGTGGCGCGGGTCTCCGCGCTCTCGATCACGAACACCACGCGGCGGTTGCGATCGGCACCCGGATCATCCTTCTGCGCACCCGGGACGACCTGACGCATCGAGCCGAAGCCCATCGTGCGGATCATCGCGGCATCCATGCCATGCTGCGCGAGCTCGCGCTTCACGTTCTCGGCCCGCGCCAGCGACAGGCGCTGGTTGTACGTCGCGCTGCCGGCAGGATCGGCGAAGCCTTCCACCGTCACGACCGCACCCGGGTAATACTTGTTCGCGATCTGCGAGAAACGCTCGAGCGCCGCACGATCCGCATCCTTCACCATCGCGTCGTCGAACGCGAACGACACCGGGAGCATGACCTTCATGCCGTTGCCGGCGGCCACGATCTTGGCATCGAACTCGGTGCGCAGGTCAGCCAGTTCCTTCTTCAGCTCCGTGCGCAGGCCGGCCAGGTCGGCGCCGAGGATGCTGTCGGCACGCAGGCGCTCCGTGCGCTCGGTGGCGATCTCACCGCGGGTGGCGGTCATCTCACGCTTGAACGTCTTGCTCGTGACGCAGGCCGTCATCGACAGGGCGGTCAGCAGCAGCGCCGAGGCACGCAGCACTCGACCCGAACGAAAAGAGGTGTTCATCGCTAAAACTCCAGGAGAAGTGATGGACGAGCAGGGTGGCTCTCGTCTCGCACACAAACACTTAGCGAGATTCGTGCCACAATCTGCAACTAGTTGCCAATCTTGGACTTAGCGAGCCACTCCCCGCCGTCCACGACGAAGATCGCCCCGGTGATCCAGTCTCCGGCAGGGCTCGCGAGGTACGCGACCATCTGGCCGATGTCCTCCGGCGTGCCCCACCGCTGCAATGGAATCGACGCCTTCGCGAACGCGTCCATCGCCTTGTCGACGCTGAACAGGTCCGGCACCGGGGCCCCGGGCGGCGGCATGAATGCCTTCCTGACACCTTCTGTCGGGATCGGGCCCGGCGCGATGGCGTTGATCCGGATGCCATGCGGGGCCCACTCCACCGCCAGCGTCTTCGTGAGTGCATCCACGCCCGCCTTCGCGGCGGTGGCGTGGGCCATGAGGGGCCAGCCGCGATAGTGGAGTGTCATCGACGTGCTCACCACCCGACCGCCGCCCTGCGCCTTCATGTACGGGAACACCGCCTGCGTGCAGAAGAAGGTGCCGTACAAGTCGATCTCGATGACGCTCTTCCAGGCGTTCTCGCTCAGTTCCTCGGACTTCTTGTAGAAGTTGCCCGCCGCGTTGTTCACCAGCAGGTCGATGCGGCCGTGCGTGTCGTGCACCTCCTTCGCCATTGCCTGGACTCGCGACTGCTCGCGCACGTCCACCGCCACCGCGCTCGCCTTGCCGCCGGCCTCGCGGATGGCGGCCACCGCCGGCTCGAGGTGCTCGGGCTTCCGGCTGGCCAGCACCACGTGCATGCCGAGCTGCGCCAGCGTGGTGCTGATGCCAAGCCCGATCCCCGTGGCACCGCCGGTCACGATGCCGACCTGCCCGTCGAGGAGACCATCGCGAAACACCGGGTGTGGACTCATGCAGGTTGCTCGAATTGGGTGAAGAGGTCCGGCTCGACGCGGAGCGGGCGGAAGCTGCGTCGATGATGGGGGGTGGGACCGTGTTCCGTCAGTGCGGCGAGGTGGGCGGCGGTGCCGTACCCCGCGTTGTGCTCCCACCCGTAGACGGGGTGGCGACCGTGGAGCGACGCCAGCAGCCGGTCGCGCGTGACCTTGGCGATGATCGAGGCGCAGGCGATGCTCAGGCAGCACGCGTCACCCTTCACCACCGCCTGGTGCGGGGTGCCGAGTGCGGCGAACGGGCTGCCGTCCACCAGCAGCAGGTCATAGGGCAGCGTTATGCGCGCGATGGCGCGCCGCATCGCGATCGCCGTGGCCTGGTAGATGTTCACGCGGTCGATCTCGGCGACGCTGGCCGCGCCGATGCCGATGGCCAGCGCGGTGCGGCGGATGTCGACCGCCAGGCGCACGCGATCCGCCGGCTTCAGCGCCTTGGAATCCCCCACGCCGGCGATCTCACGGCAGTGGGTGGGCAGCAGGATGGCGCATGCGACGACGGGGCCCGCGAGGGGGCCCCGTCCGACTTCATCCACCCCGACGATGCGGGCGTGGCCGTTCCTGCGTGCCGCGCGTTCGACCCGGCCCCAGCCCTGCGAGCGAGCAGGCATGGGCCGACCGGGGCAGGCTCAGCCCGCGGCCTTGTCGGCCACGCGGACCTTGCGCTCCTTGATGCGGGCCGCCTTGCCCGTCACGCCGCGCAGGTAATACAGCTTCGCGCGACGCACCCGGCCGCGGCGCACGACGATGATCTCGCCGAGCATCGGGCTGTGGTCGGGGAAGATGCGCTCGACGCCCACGCCGTTCGAGATCTTGCGGACCGTGAAGGTCGCGCTGATGCCACTGCCGCGGCGGGCGATGACGGTGCCCTCGAATGCCTGGAGGCGCTCCTTTTCCCCTTCCTTCACGCGCACGTTGACACGAACCGTGTCACCCGCGCGGAACGGGGGAATCTCGCGCATCCACTCTTTCTGGGTCTCGATGAACGGGTGCATATCACGCTCTGCGGGGCGCCTGCGTGTTTCGGGCGCCGGCTGGGGTTGTCTCGGTGAGCCGAGAAGGTTAACCCGGCAGGGTGGCGGATGGTAGTGGCCCGGGTCGCCGGCGTGCCCCCCGGGGCACAGCGCGGAGTCAGGGCCGCCCACGCACCCCGGCCACCACCGCCAGCAGCTGCTCGTCCCGGGTGGCGAAGGGCGCCCAGAACGGCAGGGGGCCTGCGGACTGGAGCGCGGCGTCCAGCGCAGTGGCGTTGCGCGCCTGCACGATCATGTACACGGCGCCGCTGTCCCGGGCCGAAAGGGTCGCCCCGCCCTGCGCCGAGGTGTCGCGCAGCACCCGCATGGTGAGGTTCGAGTCGGCCAGCGCCGCCAGCGCCCCGAAGGAGTGCCCCGGCTTCACGGCGTAACGCGTGAACTGCAGCATCGCGACGTCGGAGAACATCGGGGGCGTGCCTGCTGTGCGCCGGAGCTGCACCCGTGCGGTGGCCGTCCCCAGCCGGCGGCGGCGCAGTGCGGTGTCTGCCTCCACACGGAGCCACCCGGCCAGCCGCGACGACGCCGTGTCGGCCGCCAGGCTGTCGCGCCACGCCGCCAGCAGCACCAGGGTCGTGCCGTCACCACTCGCCAGCAGCGTCGCCGCGTCGAAGCCGGGCAGGAAGGCCAGGTCGGCGTGCATGTGCTCCACGATCCGGCGCGTGTCCTCCACCTGCCGGCCCGGCGCCGTCGTCAGCGGCCACACCTCGAGCACGACATCCTGCGTGGTGTCCACGATCATGGGTCCGGCCGGCGACGTGACCGGCTGCACGGAGTCACGCGCCGGCACCGCGACCGTCGCCGCCGGCGGGGTCCCGGCCGCGTCGCCCCGGCTGCACGCCGCCGTGAGCGCCAGGGCGAGGCCTGCCACCGGCAGCGCGCGGCGGCAGCGCGGGGCCGCGGCGCCGTCAGTCATCGCGCGACGACGTGCGACGCTCCCCCTCGGCGCGTCGCCACGCCGCGATCTTCGCATGGTGCCCCGACAGCAGCACGTCGGGCACGCGGTGCCCGCGATACTCCTCCGGGCGGGTGTAACTCGGCGCGCTCACGCCGGCGCCGCCGTAAAACGAGTCGGTGGCGGCGGAGTCGTGGTCACTCATCGCGCCGGGCAGCAGCCGCGCAACGGCGTCCACGATCGCGAGTGCGGCCGGCTCGCCACCACTGAGCACGAAGTCCCCGAGCGAGAGCTCCTCCGTCGCGAGGTGGTCGGCCACCCGCTGGTCCACGTCCTTGTAGTGGCCACAGAGGAGCGTGAGTTCGGTGCCCGCGGCGAGGCGATGGGCGTCGGCCTGCGTGAACACCCTGCCGCGCGGCGACAGCAGCACGATCGGCGTGGTCGCGCCGAGATGCTCGACCGCCTCGAAGAACGGCGTCGGCTTCATCACCATCCCGGGACCACCGCCATACGGGTAGTCGTCCACCGTGCGATGCCGGTCATGCGTGAAGCTGCGCAGGTCCACCACGTTGTACGTGATGCTGCCGGCGGCGGCGGCCTTGGCCGGGATGCTGATCGAGAGCGGGCCGGCGAAGAACTCGGGGAAGATGGTGACGATGTTGACCACCAGCGGCGCGCGCGGTGCCTCGGTGGCCTCGCCGGCATCGATGCTGCCGGTGGCATCGTCGGGGTGCGCCGACCTGACGTCGCCCGGCACGGTCAGGCCTCGTCCGAGGGGTGTCCTTCGGCGAGCGGCAGCTCGTCGGGCAGCAACCCTTCCGGCGGACGGACCGTGACCACGCGCGCCACCTCGTCCACGTCCACGAGGATCTCCTCGCGCCAGGGGATGAAGTATGTCGGCCCGCCGTTGACGGGGCGCACGTCGAGCATCAGGCCCTGCGGCAGGTCGTAGGTGTCGGCGATCTCGCCGAGTGCGCGGCCATCCGCGTGTCGCACCTGCATCCCGATCAGGTCGTGCAGGTACACCTCGTCGTCGGCTGGCGGCGGCAGTTCATCCTGCGGCACCAGCAGGAAGCGGCCGCGCCACAGCTCGGCAGCGCTGCGATCGGGAACCTCGCGCAGCGTGAGCCGCACCGAGTCCATGTGCTGGCGCACGGCGGTGATGTGCAGTGCCTGCCCGTCGGGCGACGGGTCACCGGTGGCCGTGCCGGCGAACAGCCGACGGCCCGATACGAAGACCGCATCGGGCGCGTCGGTGATGGGCTCCACGAGCAGCTCGCCGCGGATGCCGTGTGCCTTGCGGACGCGCCCGACGATCATGAGCGCGGGCGAAGGCGTCATGACTACTCGGCCTTCGCGCCTTCGCTCAGCGGCACGGCAGCGGAGGCGAGCTTCTTCGCGAGGCGGGCTTCATGGCGGGCCTTCAGCACGCCACCCTTGCGGAGCAGCGAGCGCACCGTGTCCGACGCCTGCGCGCCGACGTCGAGCCAATGGTTGGCGCGATCGACCTTGATCGTCACGGCACCCTCGGTGAGACGCGGCGCGTAGGTGCCGATGATCTCGATGAACTTGCCGTCGCGCGGGCTCTTGCTGTCGGCAACGACGATACGGTAGACCGGCGCCTTCTTGCGGCCGACGCGGCGGAGACGAATACGAACCATCTGGGCATCCTCTGAGGGAGACGTGATGTCGCACGACCGATCACACGGGGTGGTCGTCGTGCACGGCGCGCTGGGGAGTCATGGGACTTCCCGCCGCCGGCCCGGGCTCCTCGCGCTGGTCGACCATTCGACCGGTGCACCCGGGGGACCTGCACTGCGTGCCAAACCCGGCCATTGAAGCCGAGCCTCGAAAGTTACACGGCCTGTGGCCGAAACGGGATGGGGTGGCCCTCAGCCCCGGCCGAACGGGTTCCGGCCGCCACTGGCGGTGACCTTCTTCATCATCTTCTGCATGTCCCGGAACTGGTCCAGGAGCCGGTTCACCTCGGAGACCGTCCGCCCCGACCCCTTCGCGATTCTCAGCCGGCGGGACCCGTTGATCAGGTCCGGCTTCTTCCGCTCGGCCATGGTCATGGACAGCACGATCGCCTCCACGTGCTTCATCCGCTTGGGGTCCATCTTGGCCTGCTTCAGCGCCTTGGTGTTCACCCCGGGGATCATCTTCAGCACCCCCTCCAGCGGCCCCAGCTTCTCGATCTGCTTCATGGCGCCGAGGAAGTCGTTCAGGTCCATGCCTTCACGGCGGACCTTCTTCTCCAGCTTCTTCGCCTCGTCGGCGTCGAACGACTCCTGCGCCTTCTCCACCAGCGAGAGGACGTCGCCCATCTGGAGGATCCGGCCCGCCATGCGGTCCGGGTGGAACTCCTCGAGGGCATCCACCTTCTCGCCGACGCCGATGTACTTGATCGGCTTCTTCGTCGCGCCGTAGACCGACAGGGCCGCACCACCGCGGGCGTCGCCGTCCATCTTGGTCAGGATGATCCCGGTGATCCCGAGGGCGTTGTTGAACCCCTCGGCGATCTTCACGGCGTCCTGGCCGGTCATGCCGTCGGCCACCAGCAGGATCTCGTCGGGCCGCGCGGCCTCCTTCACCTTGCGCAGCTCATCCATCAGGTTCTCGTCGATCTGCAGGCGACCGGCGGTGTCGATGAAGACGATGCGGTCGCGTTCGCGGCGAGCGACTTCGAGCCCGTTGCGCACGATCTTCAGCACGTCCTGATGCCCGCGCTCGGCGTAGACGGGCACCCCGAGCTGGGTGCCCAGCGTCTCGAGCTGGTCGATCGCCGCGGGGCGGTAGACGTCGGCCGCGATCAGGCGCACCTGTCGCTGCTCCTTCTGCATCCGGAGCGCGAGCTTGGCGGTGGTGGTCGTCTTGCCCGATCCCTGCAGGCCGACCATCAGCACGACGGTCGGTGGCACGGTGCTGAGCTTGAGCCCTTCGCGCCGCTCGCCGAGCATGGCGGTGAGCTCCTCGTGCACGATCTTCACGAGCTGCTGCTCGGGGCGCACGGTCTTCAGCGCCGTCAGGCCGACGGCCTTCTTCTCGACGCGCTCGAGGAATTCGCGGGTCAGCCCGAAGCTGACATCCGCCTCCAGCAGCACACGCCGGACTTCCCGGAGGCCGTCCTTGATGTCGGCTTCCGTGAGCACGCCCTTGCCCCGGAGCTTGGAGAAGGCGGCACCGATTTTTTCGCTGAGCTCGTCAAACATAGACTTTCAAGGTACGGAAGAAGTTGTGCACGAACAAGTTACGGACTTCGTACACGAACAGCGGACGCAAGGGCGCAAGGAGCCGCAAGGACGCAAGAATGCGTTTCGAACGCGCGCCCGGACACATGACATGCCGACGTCGAAGCGAGAAGGAGAGTGCATTGCCCACGCAGTCTTGCGTCCTTGCGGATCCTGGCGCCCTTGCGTCCCGCCGTTGTGACGTGAAGCGAACATATGGCAGAGACCGGTGACGGAGCATGAGGTGCGACGTCATCGGGAGTCTGGATGTGAGGAAACACATGATCCAAATGGATGAGCTCGGAGCGCTGTGAAGGACGGCGCGAAACAAGCGGAATGCAGGCTACGGCTGGCCTTGCAACAGGCCCGGCCGCGCCGCGCCGACACTTCGCCTGTGCCCATCCGGGCTGTGACGGCTGGCGTAGAAGGCAGGTCCGAACGATTCTTAGGGTCTGCCGGGAACGGCAGATGAGACCGCGCTTACCTTTTGTCGGAAACCGATGACTCACTCCCAACGACGGGACGAGATCCTTCGCGCCGAACTGCCGCCGACGCTGCCGCTGATGGCACTGCGTTCGACGATGGTCTATCCGCTCGGCACCATCGCGGTGCAGATGGGCAGTCCGGAGAACCTCGCGCTGCTGCGCGCCTTCGATGAGCCCGGTGTGGTCGTGGCGCTGGTCGTCGCCGGCGGCGAGCTCGAGGATGCGCCGGACGCCGAGGAATTCATCGGGAAGATCGGGGTCGCGGCGCGGGTGCACGAGCGCATCAACCTGCCAGGCGACACGGTCCAGATCACGCTGCAGGGGCTGCGGCGCATCACCATCCAGCGCATCGACCAGTCGTCACCGTTCGTGGTGGCCGGCTGCGCACCGGCCTACGACGTGCTCCCGCCGGCATTCGAGGTCGAGGAACTCGTCACGCGCATCGTGAGCGCCACCGAGACCCTCGCCAGCCTCGTCGACCGCATCCCGGGTGAGATCCCGGCGATCCTGCGCATGAACGTCTCGGACCCGGGGCGCTTCGCCGACCTCGCCGCGACGAACCTGAACTTCAAGATCGCCGACAAGGACGACGTGCTCCAGAAGCTCGACGTCGGTGACCGGCTCCGCTTCATCCTCGGCCGCCTGGAGCGCGAAGTGGCCCGCGCCCGCGTCATGGATGACGTGAAGAAGACCACCGAGGTGAAGATCGAGCAGCACCAGCGCGAGTTCTTCCTCAAGCAGCAGCTGCGCGCGATCCAGACGGAGCTTGGCGAGACCGACCCCGGCGAGCGCGAGAGCACCGAGTTGCTCCGGCGCATCGACGAGGCGCACCTGCCGGAGAAGGTCAGCCTCGAGGCGCGCCGCGAGTGCGAGCGCCTGCGCATGCTCTCACCGGCCAGCAGCGAGTACCAGGTGCTGCGCACCTACCTCGACTGGGTGCTGTCGCTGCCGTGGTCGAAGAAGTCGGGTGACCGCGACATCTCGCTCGACAAGGTCAGCTCCGCCCTCGACACGCGGCACTACGGCCTGGGCGAGGCGAAGGAGCGCATCATCGAGTACCTCGCCGTGCGCAAGCTGCGCGGCGGCGACCCGGCCGGCCCGATCCTCTGCTTCGTGGGCCCGCCGGGCACCGGCAAGACCTCGCTGGGTGAGGCCATCGCCACCTCCATCGGGCGCGAGTTCCACCGCATCTCGGTGGGTGGAGTGCGCGACGAGGCGGAGGTGCGCGGCCACCGCCGCACCTACGTGGCCGCGATGCCCGGCCTGCTGATCCAGGCGCTGCGCCGCACCGGCGTGCGCGACCCGGTCGTGATGATCGACGAGATCGACAAGATGGGCACCGGCGGCGCCACCGGCGACCCGACCGCCGCCATGCTGGAGGTGCTCGACCCGTCGCAGAACAAGACGTTCGTCGACCACTACCTGAACCAGCCGTTCGACCTCAGCTCGGTGTTGTTCATCTGCACCGCGAACAACCTCTACGACATCCCTGCCGCGCTGCGGGACCGCCTCGAGGTGATCCGCATCGCCGGCTACACGTCGGAGGAGAAGGTGCAGATCGCGTGGCGCTACCTGATCCCGAAGCTCTGTGCCGAGCACGGGCTGACGGAAGAGGACGCGGTGTTCACCGACGAGGCGTTGCAGTTCATCGCGGCGCGCTACAGTCGTGAGGCCGGCCTGCGCAACTTCGAGCGCCAGGTGGCGGCGGTGCTGCGCAAGCGCGCCCGCCGCAAGGCCGAGGGCGAGATGGAGCCCTGGACGATCACGCCGCAGAAGGCCGAGGAGCTGCTCGGCGTTCCGCAGTTCGCCGCCGAGGAGACGGAGCAGGAACCGGAGGTGGGGGTCGTGACCGGCCTGGCCTGGACGCCGAACGGCGGTGAACTGATGCTGATCGAGGCGCTGAAGATGTCGGGCACCGGCCGCCTCACGGTCACGGGGCAGCTCGGCGAGGTGATGCGCGAGTCGGTCGATGCGGCGTACTCGTACGTCCGCTCGCGCAGCGGGCTGCTGCGGATACCCGACGAGGAGTTCCGCGACACCGACCTGCACATCCACTTCCCCGCCGGCGCGATCCCGAAGGACGGCCCGAGCGCCGGCCTGGCGGTGACGCTGGCCATTGCGAGCGTGCTGAGCGGCCGCCGCGTGCGCCGCGACCTGGCGATGACCGGGGAGGTCACGCTGCGTGGCAAGGCGCTGGAGATCGGCGGGTTGAAGGAGAAGGTGCTCGCCGCCTACCGGGCCGGCCTCCGCGAGGTGATCGTGCCGCGCGGCAATGCGAAGGACATCCGGGACATCCCGGCCGAGGTGCGCGAGCGCATGACCTTCACCTTCGTCACCGGGATGGACGAGGTGCTGGACCGTGCCATGCTCCCGCTCGAGGCCCCGGTGGACGCGCGGGACCCCGACGAGGAGGAGGGGGACGGCGGGCAGGTGGTGCTGCCCTTCCCCGAGCGGGCCGCGGCGGCACACGGGGCGCCGTAGCCCCGCAGTGCCACATCACCATCGACGCGCCGCGTGACACACACGCGGCGCGTCGTGCGTAGAATGCACTGACATGGCATCACACCTCTGGCGCGAGTTCGCGCTCAACGTCGTCCTGCACAGCCTGGCCGGCGGCCTCACCGACACGGTGGCAGTCTGGATGCTGTTCAACCCGCACAAGCCCTTCCTGGGCGTGCAGGGAGCCATCCCGAAGAACAAGGCGCGCCTCGCGGCCAGCATCGGGAAGGTGGTCGGCGAGAAGTTGCTGACGCCGCAGGACATGCTCGCGGAGCTGACGCATGGCGGCATCCGCGATGCGTTCAACACGCGGGTGGCGACGGTGGTGCAGGGCCTCCTCGAGACCGAGCGGGGCTCGCTGCGGAGCCTCGTGCCGCCGTCGATGAGCGCGGAGCTCGAGCATGCGCTGCAGGGCATCGGCACCACGGTGGCGGAACGGGTGGAGCTGTGGGTGGAGAGCGACGAGGCGCGGCCGGTGGTGATCGCGTTCGTGGCGCGCCTGCGGGATGCGATCGGCGACCAGACGCTCTCGGATGTCCTCCCGGCCGCGCGGCGCGCCGCCCTCGTGGACCAGGGGCGGGCGCTGGCCCTCACGCTGGCGCACAGCGACTCGGTGGCGACGGCGGTGGCTGGCAGCGTGCGGGCGCAGGCGGCTGCGCTGCTCTCGCGCGACGAGCCGATGCTCACGACCATGCCGCCCGAGCTGAGCGTGATGCTCGATAAGGCGGTGCACGCCTACATCCCGGTGGTGGTGGACCGCCTCGGCGCGTGGCTGTCGCAGGCCGAGAGCCGCGAGACGGTGAAGCGCACGCTGCAGGGCGTGATGTCGAAGTTCGTGACCGAGCTGCGCTTCCACGAGCGCGTGCTGGCGCGCTTCCTCGTCACCGAGCGTGCGCTGGAGAAGGCGCTCGACGCCCTCGGCGGCGACGGCGTGGACGAGCTGTCGTCACTGCTGCGGGAGCCGGCGATCCGGGAGCAGGTCACGCGCGCGGTGCGCGACGGCGTCGAGTCGCTGCTGCGCAAGCCGCTGCGCGACATCGTCGGCACGCGCGATCCGGCGAAGGTGAGCGCACTCGCCGACAGCCTGTCGAACGGCGCGCTCCGCCTGCTGCGGGCCGAGTCCACGCAGGCGTTCGTGGCCGATCGCATCGAGTCGGCGCTGGAAGGCGTGGCGCACCGGCGCCTGGACGACCTGCTCTCCGGGGTGAGCAACGAGACGATCGCCGGCTGGATTCTCGAGGCGATGCGCGGCGATGCCACGCAGCAGTTCGTGCGGGACACGGCGGCCGGCGTGGTGCAGAAGGCTCTCGACGCGCCGATCGGCCGCCCCGCCCGATGGCTCCCCGAGCACAGCAACGAACGGCTGGCCGGCATGCTGGCGCCGGCGATCTGGGACTGGATCGTGGAGGCGCTGCCCGGGCTGGTGCAGAAGTTCGACGTGCCGGCGCTGATCGAGCGCAAGGTGAACGAGTTCAGCACCGAGCGCGTGGAGGAGATCGTGCGCGGCGTCACGCAGCGCGAGCTCAACCTGATCATCAAGTTCGGCTTCGCCCTCGGCGCCGTGATCGGCGTGGGCACCTTCTTCATCTCGCAGGCGATCCGCGCGCTTCCCTGACGGAGTCGCGCGGCCGCCGCGGTGTCAGTTGACCGGCGTGGACAGGCTGATCGTGACCGGCGCCGACACCTTGCCGCCCCGGACGATGGCCACCAGCACCTGCTGCGCGATGAAGGAGCTGAGCACCTCACGCTTGGTCGTGATGCCGATCAGCGTGGCGTCACCCGGCATGGCGACCCGGGCGTAGGACGGCGCGCCGACCGGGAGGATCAGCACCGTCTGGAATGGCTCGGCGGCGCTCACGGCGAGCTGCGCACTCGCGAAGTTGACGAGCGATCCGGTGAGCGTGACGACCGGGGGGGCGACGGTCGGATCGGGGGTGGGGAGCGCACCGGCGCCGGTGGAGTACCCCGACCCGAACACCACGAAGTTCAACCCGCCCACCGTCACGCCGGGGTCGGCCTGCGGCGGGTCCGTGATCGTGCTGCCACCGCATCCCGCACCGCCCGCCAGCAGCAGCGCCGCGAGCGCAAGGAACCGCCTCCTGGACTGCTGCATCCGCGCCTCCGTGTGTCGGTGTGCGACGACCAGCGGCCACAGGCGTCACGCGCGGAAACGTACCCCGCGCGAGGGGATTAATCCATCGCGAATTCGCGGGCGAAGGCCACGTCGAAGGAGAACGTCTTGGCGCGGCTGCGGGTCTCCATCATGTCGGCCACCCGCAGCAGGCGGGCCGGAACGGCCATGATCTTCTCCTGTGCCTTCCGGCCCAGGTCGTCCAGCCCCGTCACGGCGCCGATCGCCCAGAAGCGGATCAGCTCCTCGACGATCCGGAGGTAGTCGCGCGGGCCGTAGATGCCGGCGCGCCGCACCACGTCGGCCATGTCGCGGAAGTGCGGCATGCTCACCCCCGGCATCTCGATCGACGGCATGATCTCGGCCGCGGAGAGCATCGCGCGATTCGGGTCGCGCTCGAGCACCGCCTTGAAGATCGCACGGTAGAAGGTGTAGTGCCGGGCCTCCTCCTTCGCGACGTTCGACAGCACCTCGCCGATCAGCGGCTCGAAGCTGCCGGCGAGCTTGCCGGTGTTGGCGTGGCTCACCTGCGTCGCACGTTCCTGCAGCGACGTGTACACGAACACGCGGTACGGATCACGGTCCCATGCCGGTGCGAACCCGGCCTTCAGGTACTCGAACTGCATCCGCTCGAGCACGGGATTGTCGAGGATCCGGCTGTCGTGCATGTAGTCGTGCAGCACGGCACCGTGCCGGTCCTCCTCGGCCGTCCAGAGGTTCGTCCACTTGTGCCAGAACGACTCGTTGCCGAGGTACACCGCCAGCAGGCGGTGGAAGTGCGGCAGCCCCTCCTCGGTGAGGAGGTTGAGCGCGAGCGCGACGCGCGCCGGCGTGGAGATGCCGGCGCTGCGCTCGCGCAATGCCCGCAGGTACGCGTCGGGATCGGTGTCCGGCGCCGGCGCGAGCAGTTCACTCGGGAACCAGAGCACACGCTTCGCTTCGTGCGCGACCATCAGTTCATCCACGAGCGGCTCGAGATCCGAGAGAACCTCGACCTTCGCCAGCAGGTCGTTCGAGGGAGCAGTCATGCGGCGGAATATGGAGGAAGGGCTGCCATGCCGTCGGGGGTGCCAGCCCCGGCCACGCGAGCACCTGCGCCGTGGTGACGGAGCTGTCCACCGAATCTGTCTCCTGCCCGCACGCGCGCCACTCCGGGCCCGCCACATGCCCCGCGCCATGCGGCACGAGCCCCGTCGCGCAGCGTCCGCCAATGCGGACGCGCCTGCAGCACTCAGCGCGGCGTGATGCTCACGGCCGAGGCGGCCACCAGCAGCTTCGTGACAGACGCAGGCACATCCTCGAGGATCGTGATGTCACGCGCGCCGGACTTCTCGGTGCGGACCGTCACGCGCCGGCCACCACCCAGGACCTCGCGACGCCCCTCGCGCGACACCACCTCGGCGCCGTAGCGCTTCGCCATCGCGGCCGCCATCGCCTCGGCAAACTCCTCCGCATCGAGCGCGGTGTCCCACGTGCTCACCCACACCAGGCCATCACCACCCGGCATCGTCACGGCGGCGTAGCGATCCCCGTCCTGCCCGCGTGCGGCCGCCGAGGCCCGCCCGACATCACCGAGCAGCTCGGCCAGCGCCAGCCGCGTCTCGAACTCACCGAAGCTGTTCGCGTAGGCCTCCGTTGCACCGGCGAGGGTGAAGCGCACCTTCTCGGCCGGGTTGCCCTGCGCGCCCCACCGTTCCCGGTGCAGCACCTGCGAGGTGCTCGTCGGCAGCGCGGCCAGCAGCGCGGCGCCGGTCGTGCCGTCGTTCAGGACCGTCCGCACGAACTCGGCGCCACCGATGTAGGGAAAGAGCAAGCCCTCGGCGATGAATGCCGGCGCCGCGCTGAACGCGGGGTTCGCCGCACGTGCCTCACGGATGCTCTCGCGCGCCTTGTCCCACGCGATCGTGCGCGCGGCATTGCCGACCATGATGAGCGTCGCGTGCCCCTCGAACACGGCCTGCGCCGCCTCGACCAGGTCATCGTCACCCGGCAGGTTCTGGATCGAGTCCAGGTTCACGTACTGGTCCTGCAGTGCGTGCGTGAGTTCGTGGCGGATCACGGTCTCGCGCTCGACGCCGGCACGGCCCTCGACGACGTAGAGGGTCTTGGTCTTCGGGTCGTAGTACCCGACCACCTGCTCGGTGAGCAGCGTCGTCAGCATCCCGATCACGTCCACCGAGTCGGCCACCACGCCGAGGCGCTTCCAGACGCGGACCTTCGCGTCCAGGTCGCGACGGACCTCGGGGCGCGCGAACTGCGCGATGAGGAACGCCTGCACCTGCGCCTGCGTCTGCGCGGCCACCTTCGGCGGCTGCTTGAACGTCATCCCCGCCGCTTCCTCGACCTTCGGCAGCAAGGCGGTGACCTCACCCTGCAGGTCGCCGGCCTTCGGCATCGGCTTGCGGTCACAGGCCGCGAGCGCGGCCAGGGCGAGCAGGGTCAGGCGGAGTGGTCGGCGCACGGAGCGGTTGAGCGGGACGGCGGAAGGTCAGTGGAGCGGGACACCGAGGAACGTACTGCCCCACTCCAGCAACCGGCTGCCGCCCACCAGCATCACCACCGCAGCGGGCGCGAGGAAGACGCCGAACGGCACCAGCGGCGGCTCGAACTCGCGGCCCTCGCGGCGTGCCCGCAGCCACGCGATCGGGTAGACGAGGCAGAGGAACGCCGCCGCACCCAGTGCCGCGGCCACGAACACCGTGATGATCGCGCGCGTCGGGCCGACGGCGGCGCCCACGACGGCCATCAGCGTGGCATCGCCGAACCCCATCGCCTCCTTCTTCAGCGCAACCTCGCCCAGCCAGCCGATGATGGCGATGAAGCCGGCACCGGCGCACGCGCCGTAGATCGCCTCCACCGGCGGTGCGAACCACTGCTCGCCGCCGCTGTTGAAGAACGCCACGACGCTGGTGGCGAGCACGAACAGGAAGCCGAACACCGTGAAGCCGTCGGGAATCACGTAGTGCTTGGCATCGGTGAGGGTGATGCCGAACATGATCGTGGCGAAGGTCGCCAGGCGAAGGCCGTCGAGGCTCCAGCCGCCGAGCGCCGCCGAGGCCGCCCAGATGCCGGCGACCGCGAGTTCGACCAGCGGATACTCGATGGAAATCGGCAGCGCGCAGCCGGCGCAGCGGCCGCGGAGCCGCAGCCACCCGAGCACGGGCACGTTCTCGTGCCAGCGGATCTCGCGCTCGCACTTGGGGCAACGGCTGGCGGGCCGCACGACCGAGAGGCCGGCAGGCCAGCGCGAGACGCAGACGTTCAGGAACGAGCCGAAGCACGCGCCGAAGAGGGCCGCGCTGGCGAGGATGACGAAGGTGGCGTCCACGGAGTCAGCGAAGGGCGAACAGGAAGATGCCGGTCGCGACGGCCACGTTCAGTGACTCGACGGCGGCGCTGATGGGAAGCGCCACGGTCGTCGCGACGAGCGATTGCACCGCAGGAGACAGGCCCGCCCCCTCGTTCCCCACCGCCAGCGCCCACTGCGCGGGCACCGGCACGTCCTGGAGCGGAGTTCCGGCAGCATCGGCGCCCCACAACGGGACGCCGCGCCCCCCGAGGAACGAACCAAGCTCTTCCGCAGTGCAGGTCAGGGTGGGATGCACGAAGTGACTGCCCATCGCGCTCCTGACGACCTTCGCGTTCCAAAGGTCAACTGTTCCCGGCAGGGCGACGGTGGCGGTCACCCCGAAGGCGGCGGCGCTGCGCAGGATCGTGCCGACGTTGCCGGGGTCCTGGACGCCGTCGAGGACCAGCAGGTGCAGGGGGGACGCCGTGAGGGCGTCGAGGGACCAGCGCGGGACGGACGCGACGGCCAGCACCCCCTGCGGCGCGTCCGTGCCGGCGGCGGAGTCGAAATCGCGCTCCGAGACGTAGGCCACCGGGATCCCGGCATTCGCGGCCCGGTCGAGGAGCGCCGCAGCGCGCGGCACCTGGGCGGCGACGTCCGCAGCCAGCACACCCTCCACCGCCAGGCCGCTCTGCAGCAGTTCCTCGACCGTGCGCAGTCCCTCGGCCACGAAGCGGCCGCTGCGTTCGCGCGCCTTGCGGCGCTGCAGGTCCCGGGCAACGGTGAGCAGGCTCACGACGGCATCCTGGTGCGGGTGGTCAGAGTCCGGCGACGACGGCCGTGACGAGATCCTGGAACCGTCCCGCGGCCTCCCTCGACTCGTGCAGCACCTCGTCGTGGCTGAGCGGCTGCGCGGTGTAGCCCGCGGCGGCATTCGTGATGAGGCTCACGCCGGCACAGCGCATGCCAAGTGACCGCGCCGTGATCACCTCGGGCACCGTGCTCATGCCGACGGCATCGGCGCCCAGCTTCTCCAGCATGCGCACCTCCGCCGGCGTCTCGTAGGTGGGCCCGAGCAGGCCGCAGTACACGCCCACGTCGAGCCGGATGCCCAGCCCACGCGCCGCCGCGTCGAGCTGTGCGGCGAGCGGCGCGTCGTAGGGGGCCGACATGTCCGGGAACCGCGGCTCACCCGGCTGCACCGGGCCGCACAACGGATGCCGGTTCATCAGGTTGATGTGATCGTCGATGCGCATCAGCGTGCCTGGCGCGAAGGTGCGCCGGATGCCCCCCGCCGCGTTCGACACGATGAGGGTGCGCGCGCCAAGGGCGTGCATCACCCGCACCGGGAAGACGGCGACGGCGGCCGGGTGCGCCTCGTAGAGATGAAACCGCCCGGCCAGGCAGATGACGGGACGTCCCGCCAGCGTCCCGGTGATCAGGGCGCCGGCGTGCCCCTCCACCGTGGCAGGGGGAAAACCCGGCACGTCGTGGAACGGAATGCGCACTGCGTCGCTGATGCGGTCGGCGAGCCCACCCAGGCCGGAGCCGAGGATGATCGCCGCCACCGGGTCGGGGATCGGTCGCGGCACGAGCCGACGCACGACCGCCGCGGCTTCGGCGGCCGCCGCGCTGCCGTATCGCGCCTGCAGCGTCGCGTCCGTGATGACAGGCACCGCCGCCGGATGCATGGTCATGCCGGTGCCCCGCCGCGCAACAGCGCCGCGATCTCCGACTCCATGCGCGCCACGAGCACCTGCTTCTCCGCCACGGGGAGGAAGCTGCTGCGGAAGCCGTCCAGCGCCATGCCGGCGATCTCCTCGATGGTGCAGTCACAGCTCGTCGCCGCGTGGTGGTACTCGTCCACCAGCGTCGTGCCCGACATCAGCCGGTTGTCGGTGTTGAGGCACACGTTCATGCCCCGCGCGAGGAACTGCTTCAGCGGGTGCGTCTCGTATCGGTCGGTCACGCGGGTCTGGACATTGCTGGTGAGGCAGAGCTCCAGCGCGATGCCACGTTCATGCACCTCCTCCACCAGCGCGGGATCCTCGAGCAGGCGGGTGGCGTGCCCGATGCGGTGGGCATGGCAGTCGTGCACCGCCTGGCGGATGGAATCGGCGCCGTCTCCCTCCCCGGCATGGCAGGTGCAGGCGAGGCCGTGCTCCTTGCAGTACTCGAACGCCGCCGCATGACGCGAGGCCGGGTTGCCGAACTCGCCGCCGGCGAGGTCGAACCCCACCACGCCGCGCGCCTGGTAGCCCACCGCCAGGCGCGCCAGGTCGAGTGAGAGCACCGGGTCGTAGTGGCGCAGGCTGCACACGATCAGTCGCGCGGTGACGTCCGCCTCCGCCTCCGCCTTCCGGATGCCGCGCAGCGGGGCCTCGATCGCCTCGGCGAGCGACAGCCCCTCCAGCGTGTTGAGCGGCGGCGCGAAGCGCATCTCGATGTACTTCACCCCCTCCGCCGCGACGTCGATCGCCAGCTCGTATGCGATCCGTTCCAGTGCCTCGGCGGTCTGCATCACCGAGAGCGTGGTGTCGAAGCGCATGAGGTAGTCCTCGAGGTTCCGGGCGTCGTCCACGCGCATGTAGTCGCGCAGCGCCTCGGCGTCGTCGCGCGGCATCGCCACGCGGTACTCCCGCGCCAGCTCGAGCATCGTCTCCGGACGCACCGAGCCGTCGAGGTGGCAATGCAGCTCCGCCTTGGGCAGTCGACGCAGGAGCGACCGGTCGGAGGCCACCGGCACCGGGCTCACGACGCGGCCTCCGTGCCACGCTCGCGATTGGCGACGGTGCGGTAGATCACGCCGCCGTAGGCCGCGGTGCCGGGCGGGACGGGCAGGCCGCGGCTGTCGGCGATGAGGCGCGTGCCGGCCGCCACGGCGTCGGCCTCGGCGGCGTCGGCCGCGCGGATGGCATCGAGGGCGGTGGCTCCGGCGGGGACGTCGTACCCGCGGGCGTTCACGAACACACGGACGGTGGACATGGTCATGGAGTGACGGGCACAATGCGATCGACGGCCGGCGCCGCAACGCCGGCGGGTCGTGCACGGACATAGTTCACCAGCGCATCCAGGTCCACGATGTCGTTCGCCCGCGTCTCCAGCGCCACGCCGGCGAGGCCGAGGCCATCACCACCGGTGACCATGAAGTCGTTGAGCGTGATCGTGTAGATGCGGGTCGGGTCGATGGGCGCGCCGCCCACCGTCACCCCGACGATACGGTCGTCGGCGGGGCGGGACACATCGTATCGCAGCACCACACCGCTGATGTGTGCACGCACCGACGAGCCGGCCACCAGCCGGCCGAGGTAGGCGCGCAGGTCGCTGCCGCGCACCGTGAGCGTGTAGAGCGTGTTGCCGAACGGCTGGACCTCGTACAGGGTGCCGTAGTTCGCCTCGCCCTCCGGCAGGTTGGCGCGGATGCCGCCGTTGTTCATCACGGCGATGTCGCTCCCGGCGGCGGCACGCATGGCGTCGGCGATGAGGTTGCCGAGGGCGTACTGCTGGCCGTCGCGGCGCATGGTGGTGAGGATCCGGCCGACCGGGCGGGCGATGATCGGCGCCACGGCGTCCACGGCCGCGCGCGCGATCCGCGCCGCCTGCGGGTCGGGGGGGATGGTGTCGCTCATCACGTCCAGCACACTGGCCTGGATCACGCGTGAGCCGGCGATGTCGCCGGCGGCGCGCCCGCTGGTGTCGCCGACGGCGATGTCGACGATGTCGATCGCCTCGCCGCGCGAGCGGGCCTGCACGATCGGCACCCCGCGCAGGCGCTGGTTCAGGTAGCTGTGCGAGTGCCCCGACACGACGACGTCCACGCGCTCGGTGAGGCGGTTGACGAGGTCGAAGATCTCGCCCTGGCACGGCGTGCCCGCGTTGCAGAACCCGCCGAGGTGCCCGGTGACGACGATCACGTCCGCGCCATGCGCCCGCAGGGCGCGCGCCCGCTCGCTCACCACCGGCGCGGGGTCGATGAAGCGCAGGTCGGTGACGTTGATCGCGCGCGTGGTCTTCGGCGTCTCGATGGTACTGATGCCGATGATGCCGACGCGGAACGGCCCGCGCTGCACCAGCATGTCCTGCCGGATCCACGGCGGGATGTTGCCGAGCGTGTCGCGCAGGTTGGCGCTGAGGATCGGGTACGAGGCCTGGCGGATGCGCGCACGCAGCGTGTCCTGTCCGTAGTCGAACTCGTGGTTGCCGAGTGCACTGGCCGTGATGCCGAGGGAGTCGAAGAGCGTGACCACGGTGCGGCCGTAGGCGAGGTTCGAGGCCGGCGTGCCCTGGAACTCGTCACCGGCATCCACGATCACCGAATGACACGACGGCGGCGTGCAGCCGGCCTGGGCGCGCCGGATCGCCGCCACGAGCGCACCGGCGCCGCCGAAGGGCTGGTTCCGCGCGCCGACGCGCGACTCGAACGCGCCGTGGAAGTCGTTCAGCCCGATCACGCGCAGCCGCGCGACACGCCCCCCGTCGCGGAACGACGCCTGCGCCGCGGTGGCGGCGGCCGCGGGGGTGATGCGCCAGTTCACCGACGACCACTCGGCCGGGTCCAGCCGCCCCGCCGTGCGCACGGCGTCCACGATCATCTCGCGGATGTCCCCCTTCGACTCGTACACGAGCGGCGCACCGGCAATCATCGCATACCCGCCACCACCCGTCTGGCGGTAGTTGCTGAGCGCGATCGTGTATGCGTCGCCGTCCTGCACCGCCCTGCCGTTCACGGCCAGGCCCACCACCCGCTGGCCGACCGGCTTCGACAGGTCCATCTCGTACTGGGCACCGACCACGAGGTCGAAGTTGAAGCCCGGCACGGCCGGATTCACCAGCGGCCCGGTCATGCCCGGCGACCACGTCTGGAAGTATCGCGCGCTGTGCTCGAGGTATGCGCGCAGTTGCGCGCCGGAGATGCGCACCGCCCGCAGCGTGTTCTCGAACGGATACAGCTTCGCGATGGACGACACCGTGATGGTGCCGCTGTCGAGCCGCGCATCGGTGGTGAACACCGGGCTGGCCGCGAGCTGCGCGCCCGAGACGCGACGCATCACCTCGCCGACGAGGTCCGTGAGCGGCATGTCCACGGCCCGCGCCTGGTCGGCGCGCCAGGCCACGCGTGTGGTACCGATGGACTCGGCCACATACGCCAGCGCGCGACGGTGCGCGTCGTCGGTGGCCGCCAGCACGGCCGGCGATTCCGCGTGCCGGCGGGTGGCGATCGCGCGTCCGGTGGAGGAACGCACCACCCAGGCGTTCCGCGCGCCGCGCTCGAGGTGCAGCGTCGCGACCCCCACGCTGCCGGCGTAGTTGCGCGGCTGCATGAGACGCACACCGGCCACCACCGTGTCGACCATCTCGCGGTGCGAGTGACCGTAGACCACGAGGTCCACCCCCGGCACCTCGCGCGGGATGCGCCCGACCACGTTCTCCGAGGGGAGGCCGGTCTGCACCGTGTCGTAGCTCGCGGCGCCATCCAGGCCGGCATGGACCACGGCGACCACGATGTCGGCGCCGGCGCGGCGGGCCGCCGCGGTCGCCCGGCGCAGGCTCGGGATGATGTCGCGGTACTGGAGGCGGCCACGCACGTGGTCGCGGTCCCAGACCATCACGCCCGGCGTGGTGGCCCCCACGACGCCGACGGTGAGGTCACCACGCCGCACGAGCGTGAACGAGGCGAACGCATCCGGCCGGCGCGTGGCCTGTGCGTTGGCAGACAGGAAGGGAAACCGCGCCTGGGCCATGGCCCGGCGCAGGAGGGGCAGGCCGTAGTTGAATTCGTGGTTCCCGACCGTGGCCGCGTCGTAGCCCATGGCATTCATGGCGGCGATCACCGGGTGCGGCCCACCGCTGCCGGCCCGCGCGGCGACCGTCGTCAGCGGGTTGCCCTGCAGCAGGTCACCGGCGTCGAGGAGGAGCACGTTCCCCGGGTGCGCCGCCCGGACCGAGTCGACGATGGTCGCGGCGGCGGCGAGGCTGTGGGCGGAATCGGGCCGGCTGTCGTAGTAGTCCCAGGCCCGGAGCCGGCCGTGCACGTCGGTGGTGGCCAGCACCACCAGGTCGCGGGCTGCGGCACGGACCTGGGCCGTCACCGGCCCCGCCACGAGAAATGACGCCGCCAGCGTCACGACGCGCCGACGGTGCGATGTCGAGTGTTTCATGGAGGGAAGCTAGCGGGGCCGCAGCCGAATTCAGAGGGTGGCGCCCCGGTGCCGGGGGCCACGCCGGCACGGCGGCAGCCCTGTCTAGATTCCTGCCCAGCCGCCGCCGCGCCCGCCTGCGGGCCGATACCGAATCGTGACCGGACGATCACGAACAATCACACAGTCACGGCCCAGTCTTCCGCCGTGACGATGGAGGAGCCGTGCCGAACCGCCCGCTGATGATCGGAATTGCCGGGGGCACCGGGTCCGGCAAGACCACCGTGGCGCGGCGCGTGGCAGCGGCGCTGGCCGACTCGTCGGTCGCGTTCGTGGAGATGGACTCGTATTACCGGAACCACACCGGGCTCTCCGTCACGGAGCTCACGCACATCAACTGGGACCATCCCGACGCCTTCGACCTCGACCTCTTCGTGGACCACCTCGACGCGATGTCGCGCGGTGAACCGATCGAGAAGCCGGTGTATGACTACACCATCCACGCCCGGAGCGCCGAGACGGTGCGGGTGGCGAAGGTGGACGTGGTGGTGGTGGACGGCATCCTGCTGTTCACGGACGAGCGGGTGCGGCAGCGGCTGGACGTGAAGGTCTTCGTGGACGCGGATGCGGACATCCGGCTGGTGCGGCGTATCAAGCGGGACATGGCGTCGCGCGGCCGGCCGCTGGACGAGATCCTCGAGCAGTACGTCAACACGGTGCGACCGATGCACCTGCAGTTCATCGAGCCGAGCAAGCGCTGGGCGGACGTCATCGTCCCGCGCGGAGGCCATAACACGGTGGCGATCGAGATGATCCTGGCAAAGATCCGGCAGCGCCTCATGACCAGCGGCGCGCCGAGCATTCCGATGGTGTCCGACGAGCGCCGGCATGTCGAGGGCGGCACCCCGCTCGGCAACCGCGCGATCGCCGGGGGGTTGTCCGCATGACGGGCCCGGCGCCGCACGTGCAGGAGCGCATCCTCGTCGTCGACGACGAGCCGGACATCGTCGCGCTGGTGGCCTACCACCTCGCGAAGTCGAACTACCGCGTCTCGACCGCCTCCAACGGCACCGACGCCCTCGCCATCGCGCGCCAGGAGCGCCCGTCGCTGCTGGTGCTGGACCTGATGCTCCCGGGGATGAGCGGCTTCGACGTGCTCCAGCACATCCGTGCCGGCGAATCCACGAAGCACATCGCGGTGCTGATGCTCACCGCGCGCAAGGAGGAGCAGGACCGCATCCGCGGCCTCTCCCTCGGCGCCGACGACTACCTCACCAAGCCGTTCAGCCCGCAGGAACTGGTGCTCCGCGTCGGTGCGATCCTCCGCCGCACCGCCGCCGCCGCCGACACCCCCTCCGACCTGCTGCAGATCGGCTCCATCCGCATCGATCGCGCCGAACACCGGGTGGCGATCGGCACCGACGAGGTTGAGCTCACGCCCACCGAATACAAGCTCCTGCTGACGCTGGCCGAGCGGCGTGGCCGCGTGCAGGCGCGTGGCCACCTGCTCGAGACAGTCTGGGAAGCGGCACCGGACATCCAGACCCGCACCGTGGACATGCACATCCAGCGCCTCCGCACCAAGCTCGGTGACGCCGGCGACCTGATCGAGACCGTGCGCGGGTTCGGCTACCGGATGCGGAGCAGCACCACCACCCGCTAGCCCCGGCGGCACCCCTCGCGTACGGTACCGGGCATGCGGCTCACCTCCCGACTGCTGCTCGGCCTCGTGCTGGGCGTGTCGCTGCTGCTCGCCGCGGTCATCGGCGTGCTCGATCGACGGCTGTACGCGCGCATCGGCGAGGAACAGGTCAGCCAGCTCCAGCGCGAGGCCCGGCTGCTGGCCAGCCAGTGGCGCGATCGCGACGCGGCCGATGCCATCGCCGACGCGGCCGGCGTGGCCACCGGGCATCGGGTCACGCTGATCGACACGGCGGGAGTGGTGCTCGGCGACTCGGACTTCGACCCGCCGCGGCTCGCCGCACTCGAGAACCACAGCACCCGTCCCGAGGTCCGTGACGCCCTCGCCCGCGGCACCGGGCAGTCGCGCCGCATGTCGGCGTCCGCCGGCGACGAAGAGCTGTACGTCGCGGTGCGCATGCCGCTGGGCATCTCGCGCGTGTCGGTGCGCACCCGGGCGGTGGACCAGATCTTCACCCGGTCGCGGGTGGACATCCTGCTCGTCGGCGTCGGCGCGATCTTCGCGGTCACCGTGTTCGGCTGGTTCTTCTCGCGCTCGATCACACGCCCGATCATCGCGCTCCGCGACGTGGCCCAGTCGCTGGCCGCCGGCGACCTCTCGCGGCGACCGGCCCTCTCGGCGCCCGGCGAGGTGGGTGACCTGGCCCGGGCCGTGCACCGCCTGGCGGAACAACTCGGCGCGCGGCTGGCAACGCTGGAGGCCGAGGAGTCGTTGCTGACGGAGCTCTTCGACTCGCTCACCGAGGGGGCGATCGCGGTGGACGCGGGCCGCCAGGTGATGCGGATCAACGACGTCGGGCGACAGCTCGCGAACGTCGAGGGGGTGGTGCCCTTTCCCATCGAGCGCCTGCCGGCGCAACCCGAGCTGCGCGACGCGCTGGAGCGCGCCCTCTCGGGGCAGGTGGTCGAGCCGTGCGAGATCGCGCTCTTCGACCGCGCGCTGTCGCTGGTGGCGCGCCCGCTCACCGACGGGGGCGCCGTGCTGGCCCTCTACGACCTGACACCGGTGCGGCGCATCGAGCAGGTACGGCGCGATTTCGTGGCCAACGTGAGCCACGAGCTGCGCACGCCGCTGACGATCGTGGGCGGGTACGCCGAGACGCTGGTGGACGACGACGAGATGCCGGTGGCGAACCGGCATGCCTTCCTCGACACCATCCTGTCGAACACGCGGCGGATGCAGCGGATCGTGGACGACCTGCTGGACCTCAGCCGCATCGAGTCGGGCGGGTGGCGTCCCAACCCCGCGTTGCTGCGCCTGCCGGACGTGGTGGCCGACGTGATGCTGGCGGTGAAGCCGGCCGCGGACGCGAAGGGCATCGTGGTGCGCGCCGACATCGCGTCCGGCGCCGAGCGGGTGCACGCCGACCCAACCGCCCTGCGCCAGGTCCTGGGCAACCTCGTGGAGAACGCGGTGCGCCACACCGCGGAAGGAACGGTGCGCGTGGTGTCGCGTCGGGACGGGGCAACGGTCACGCTGTCGGTGACCGACACCGGGAGCGGGATCCCCGCCGGTCACCTGCCGCGCATCTTCGAGCGGTTCTACCGGGTGGACCCGGCCCGGTCGCGCGAACAGGGTGGCACCGGCCTCGGCCTGGCGATCGTGCGGCACCTCGTCGAGGCCCATGGCGGGACGGTCACGGCCGACAGCCTCGAAGGCACCGGGACGACGATCGCCACGACCTGGCCGATGCCGGTCGACACGGAGGAGGCGGTCACGCCTGTGTAACGAAGTGCGCGCCGGTGCGGGCGTGTCCGTTACCTGTCCGTGGCGCAATCGAAAGGGCGACGTCACACGGAAACGTGAATGTGCTGGTGCGCGCCTCCGCGCGCGGTGGGCGATGGCACGGGCCCACCCGGATTCCCCGAATTCGCGCATTCAACATGTCGCTTTCATACGTTCGCACGCTGGCCGTCGCCCTGCTCACGGCCGCCAGCCTTTCCAGTCTCGCCACCGCGCAGGCGCCGGCCGCGGCCCGCGGGCGCATCACCGGCCGCGTGCTCGATCCGCAGGGCAACGGGATGTCGGACGTCGGCATCCAGCTCGTCGGGACCACCACCGGCGTGCTGAGCGGCGTGGATGGCCGCTTCACGATCAGCGGCGTGCCGGCCGGCACCGCGACCCTGCTCGCCCGGCGCATCGGCTTCGCCTCGAAGACCGTGACCGGCATCGTGGTGCGGGCCGGCCAGGCGACGGAGCAGAACATCGCGATGGCACCCGCCGCGATGCAGCTCGCCGCCACGACCGTGACCGCCACGCAGGAACGTGGCTCCGTCAGCGCCGCGCTCGACCGCCAGCGCAACGCCACGGCGATGATCAACAGCGTCACCAGCGAGCAGATCGCGAAGAGCCCGGACAGCGATGCCGCCGCCGCCGTGGGCCGGGTGAGCGGCGTGAACGTGCAGGATGGCAAGTACGTGTTCGTGCGCGGGCTGGGTGACCGCTACACCACCGCCTCGCTGAACGGCGCCCGCCTGCCGAGCCCCGAGCCGGAACGGAAGGTGGTGCCGCTGGACCTCTTCCCGGCCGGCCTGATCCAGAGTGTCACGACGTCGAAGACGTTCACCCCGGACCAGCCGGGTGACTTCGCCGGTGCGGCGGTGAACATCCAGACGAAGGAATTCCCGGCACGGCGGACGGTGGTGGTGTCCACCAGCACCGGCTACAACGCCGCCATCACCGGCAAGTCCACGATCTCCGCCGGCACGGCCGGCCGGGACTACGTCGCCTTCGGTTCCACGCGCCGCGCGCTCCCGGGCATCGTGAGCAGCTACGGCACCTTCGACCCCCAGCCGGGCCAGGGTGAGCTGAACAGCCTGATCGGCACCTTCCGCAATCGCTGGAGCGCGCTGCCGGCCACCGGCGCGCCGAATGGCAGCATGGGGATGTCGGTGGGCGGCAGTGATCCCGTGTTCGGCCAGCGGATCGGCTACCTCGTGAGCGCGAACTACAACGTCACGCAGAACGTGAAGGAGCGGCAGGTGCGCGCCTACGCGCTGGCGCGCAACGGGGTCGAGGAAGTCGACCGGTTCACCGGCACGACGGCCGGCACCGGCGTGCTCTGGGGCGGGCTCGCGAACTTCAGCACCTTCCTCGGCCGCAACACCAAGGTGTCGCTGAACAACACCTACAACCGCACCAGCGACAACGATGCGCGCGTGGAATCCGGCACCAGCGAGAACCTCGGCCAGCAGCTCAACATCACCCGCCTGCAGCTCGTGGAGCGCATGATCCGCAGCTCGCAGCTGGCGGTGGAGCACTCCCTGTTCGACGGGCGCCACCAGCTCGACTGGTCGGCGACGGCGTCGGGCGTGACGCGCGACGAGCCGGATCGCTCGGAGATCGTGTACACCGTGAGCGGCAGCGCGGCGCCGGAGTGGTTCGCGATCGGCAACGAGGGTGCGGTGCGCACGTTCGGTGCCCTCGACGAGCGGAACTACGAGGGCCAGGTGAACTACCGGATGAACTTCCTCGACCCGTCGAACGAGTTGCGGGTGAAGTTCGGCGGCCTGGTGCGCGCCACCGACCGCACGGCGACGAACAACGTGTACAGCATGCAGGGCTTCGGCCTCGACAACGCCCAGCGCCAGCTGTCGCCGGAGGAGATCTTCGACGGCCGCTTCACGCAGCCCGGCAGCAGCGCGATGCGGCTGGTGCCGCTGGCGCAGGGCGGCAGCTACACCGCGAAGGACCGCCTCGGCGCGGCGTACGTGATGCTGAGCTGGCAGCTCCGCCCGCGGGTGAGCCTGGTGACGGGCGCCCGCTATGAGCACTCCGAGGTCGAGGTGGTGGCGTCGCCGACGATCGGGCCGGCGGTGGTGACGTCGCCCTCGTTCAGCGACATCCTCCCGTCGCTGGCCGTCACCCTCCGGGCGTCGGACAACCAGAACGTGCGCCTCTCGGTCTCGCAGACGCTGGCCCGCCCCGAGTACCGCGAGCTCGCCCCGCTCCAGTTCCGGGACGTGCTCGGCGGCGACAACTACCTCGGCAACAAGGACCTCGTGCGCTCGCTGATCCGCAACGCCGACATCCGCTGGGAGTGGTTCCCCACCCGCACCGAGGTCTTCAGCGTGTCGCTGTTCGGGAAGCAGTTCGAGAACCCGATCGAGCGCATCTACCTCGGCACCTCGGGCACCCGCATCGTGTCGTACCAGAACGCGAAGCGTGCGAACAACGTCGGCGTGGAGCTCGAGGCCCGCACCGGGCTCGGGAAGGTCGCCACGGCGCTCGAGAACGTGTCGGTGTTCACGAACGCGACGCTGATGCGCTCGCAGATCGTGCTGCGACAGGGCCTGGCCAGCGTCACCAGCTCCGACCGCGCGATGGTGGGCCAGGCGCCGTACATGGTCAACACCGGCATCACGTGGAACACCACCAGCGGCTCCACCAGCGCCACGCTCCTCTACAACACCGTCGGTGCCCGCATCATCGATGCCGGTGAGCGCCCGCTCCCGGACGTGAAGGAACTGCCGCGCAACGTGCTCGACTTCTCGCTCCGCTTCCCTGTCGCCGGCGGCGTGAACGGCCGCTTCGACGCGAAGAACCTGCTCGATGCGCCGTATCGCATCACGCAGGGCCCGGTGACGCGCGAGTCGTACTACGCCGGCCGCACCGTGACGCTCGGGTTCAACTGGCAGCCGTGAGGCAGCCGGCGCGCCGGTGACGGCGCCGCGCAGGCGCGTGGAGGGCCCGGGCGATGGTGACCCGGGCCCTTCGTGCATCGCAACCACACGTTGATCCGCCCGTGACCCGACCGTGACCGGTGTGTCGGCTGGCGGTCACACGACCCGCGGATCTTTGCAACAGCTCATCGCACGGGCTGATCTCATCCCAATCACTCCATCGAGACACTCATGGCGTTCACCTGGCGTTCGCTCTCTGCCGGCATCATGGCTGGTGCAGTGCTCACGCTGTCCGGCTGTGGCAGCGACGACCCCACCGGCCCCACCGACCTGCCGCCGGCGAATGCATCCGTTGCAGCGCCGTCGGCCACGACCGCCCGCATCACCTGGGGCAAGGTCTCCGACGCAACCAGCTATGTCGTGCAGCGCGTGACCGGCGCCTCCGGCGGCACGTTCGCCACCATCTCGGCGGCCGGCCTCACTGACACCACCTACCTCGACACCGGCCTCGAGCCGTCGGCCGCCTACCGCTACCGCGTGCAGGCGATCCGGGCCTCGGGCCCGTCGCAGTACTCGGCCGAGGTCAGCGTCACGACCAAGGCCCCTGGCACGGCGTCGGCCACCATCAGCACCAACATCACCGCGAACCGCACGCTGTTCGCCGACACGACCTACACGCTGCAGGGCTTCATCCAGGTGGCCAATGGCGCCACCCTCACGATCCAGCCCGGCACGAAGATCCTCGGCGACTTCGCCGCCACCGGCTCGTCGCTGTTCGTGACCCGTGGCGCGAAGCTCGACGCGCAGGGCACCGCGGCGAACCCGATCGTCTTCACCTCGTCGCGCGCCCCGGGCGCACGCCAGCCGGGTGACTGGGGTGGCCTGATCATCATCGGCAACGGCGTGATCAACCGCACCGGCAGCATCACCATCGAGGGCACCGGCAACGGCGCCAACAACCCGGCGCAGACGTACAGCGGCGGCACCAACAACGCCGACAACAGCGGCATCCTGCGCTACGTGCGGGTGGAGTTCGCCGGCTACGCCACCGCCACCGACCAGGAACTGAACACCTTCACCCTCGCGGCGCTCGGCAGCGGCACCACGCTCGAGTACCTGCAGTCGATGGGGGGCCTGGACGACAGCTTCGAGTTCTTCGGCGGCGCCGTGGACGCGAAGCACCTCGTGAGCTACGAGGCCGGCGATGACCACTTCGACATCTCGGAGGGCTACGTCGGGCGCCTGCAGTACCTCATCGCGATGCAGACGCGCATCATCCCGCCGCGCTCGGCCGCCGGCTCGCCGTCCAGCGATCCGCAGGGCATCGAGAACGACGGCTGCAACGGCGCCGGCTGCGACCAGGGCCAGAACTCCACGCCGCTGACGATTCCCGTGATCGCGAACTTCACGCTCATCGGCACCGGCACGACGAACGGCGTGACGCTGCCTGCCGCCGGCGGACGCGGCGCCATGCTGCGACGCGGCACGGGCGGGTTCTACGTCAACGGCATCATCGCGCGCTGGCCGTCGGCCGCCATCTCCTTCCGCGACACCACCACGTTCATCCGGCAGACGGAAGGCAACTTCGGGCTGTCGAACATCCTGTTCGCGGAGAACGGCAACCTGTTCGATCCCCAGGTCCTCTCCGGCGGCGTGCCGACCAGCACGCGCCAGTACACCGCCGACACCACCGCGAACAAGCTCAGCACCGTCGCCGGCACGGCCTCGGCGCTCTTCACGAGCGTGCCGGCGGCACAGCCGGCAAGCGGTGCCACGTTCGACTGGGCGCCGCCCACCACCGGTGCCGCGGCGACCGGCGGCCTGGCGACCTTCACCGGCACCCTGCTGACGAAGGCCGGCACGGCGGTGACTGGCACGGCCTACCGTGGCGCAGCGGATCCCGCCGGTGCGAAGTGGTGGCAGGGCTGGACGACGTACGTGCTGAACTGACCTTCCCCTACGTTTCACGGGCCGGTGCGCGCGGTTGCACGCACCGGCCCGTGTGCCTTTCCGCCCCGTCGTTGCCAATGCCCGTCCGCCCTGCCACCCCCGCCGCCTGCATGGCGGCGCTACTGCTCGCCGCCGCCTGCGCGCGCGGTCGCGACGGGCAGGCCACGGTCGCCGAGAGCGCCGCGCCGGCCAGCGGGGTGACGTACGCCTACGAGCGTCGCCCCCTCGACACCACGCGGGCGCCGGGCACGATCGTCGACTCGGTCTTCCCGATGCCGGAGATGCTGCGGCGCTTCCGCTCCGGGCTCCCGGAAACCCGTGCGCTGACCGGAGGTGCCGGATCGCCCGAGGCCCTCGTGCGCCGCTTCATCGCCGCCCTGTCGGCGCGTGACCGCACCGCACTGGGGCAGCTCGCGCTCTCCCGCGCCGAGTTCGCGTGGCTCTACTTCCCGGCCACCCCGGACGCGGAGCAGGACACCGGCATGCCGCCCACCCTGCGATGGGATGCGGTCACCCGCAACAGCGAGACCGGGATCACGCGCGCCCTCACACGCGTCGGTGGCCAGGCACTCACGCTCCAGTCGCTGGACTGCCCGGCCCCCGCGCGTGCCGTGGGGACGATGCGACTGCACGAGGGCTGCACCCTCCGGCTCTCCCTCGCCGACGGCGGGCGCTTCACCGGCCGGCTCTTCGGCACCATCGTCGAAATCGACGGCCGCTTCAAGTTCGTGGGCTACTCCAACGACATGTGATGCACCACTCCGCACGATGGCTCACCGGGGTCGCCCTCCTCACCACGGCCGGGTGCACCGGGACGCCAGAGGACTCGACGCGCGTGGACCGACGCCCCGACCTCGCGGTGGAAGGCGCCGGTGCGACGTTCCCGTATCCGCTGTACACCCGCTGGTTCTCGCACTTCGCCGAGGGGGGTGACGCACGGATCAACTACCGCTCGATCGGCTCCGGTGCCGGCGTGTCTGCGTTGCTGGCGGACAGTGCGGACTTCGCGGCCAGTGACGCGCCGCTCGACTCCACGCAGCGCCGCCAGCTCACCACCCGCGGCGTGCGGCAGGTGCCGCTGGTGGTCGGCGGTGCGGCGGTCACGTACAACGTCCCGTCCCTCACCCGGCAGCTCCGGCTCGATGCACCGACACTCGCGGCGATCTTCCTCGGCGAGATCCGCCGCTGGGACGACCCGCGCATCGTGTCGCTGAATCCGGACGCGGCGCTCCCCGCACAGCCGCTGCGCGTGATCACACGGGCAGACAGCAGCGGCACGAGCTGGATCCTGACCGACTATCTCACGCGCACCAGCACCACCTGGGCGTCCCGCGTGGGCCGCAGCCGGTACCCGGCGTGGCCGGTGGGGAGCCCGGCGCGCGGCAACGAGGGCGTGGCGGGAGAGCTCAAGGCCACCGAGTTCTCGATCGGTGTCGTCGAGGCGGTGTATGCGATGCACAACCGCCTGCCGGTGGCCCGCATGCGCAATCACGCCGGTGCCTGGGTCACGCCGCAGACGGGCGCACTGCGGTCGGCGGCGGAGGCGATGCTCGGCTCCATCGACGACACGCTGGAGTTCGCGACCAGCATCAGCGACCCGCCGGGGGCGTCCAGCTACCCGATCGCCTCGCTCTCGTGGCTGATCGTGCCCTCGCGCGGCGGCGACGCTGCGAAGCTGGCCGCCGTCGAGCGCTTCGTGCGCTGGGCGCTGGAACAGGGCGACGATGACGCGCTGGCCCTCGGCTATGCACCGCTGCCCGACGCGATGCGCACCCGGCTGCTCCGCGCGCTCCCTGCGGCCGCGGTGACCGCACGCCGCTGACGGCCGGCGCCGGCCTCGGCTGGTCGCGGGGGGCACTGCCGGTAAGTTGCGGTGACCCGCCACGAACCGAGCCGAGCCCCCCATGCCTGCACGCTCCCCGCGCCGCGCCACGCCCGCCTCCGTCCCGGCCACGCCCTCCTCGCGCCCGGGACGGCCCGTGGCGCCCCGCCCGGATGGTGCCGCTGTCACCGGCGACGCTGGCGCGATCCGCACGCGACGGATCGCCGCCATCGACATCGGGTCCAACTCCATCCGCGCCATCGTCGCCGACGTGAGCAGCACGGGGCAGATCCGCACGGTGGACGAGATGAAGGCCGCCCCGCGGCTGAGCACCGGCGTGGACGAGACGGGCAACCTCTCGGTCGAGAGTGCGCTGGCCGCCATCGAGGCGCTGCAGCGCATGACGACGCTCGCGACACAGCTCGGTGCCGAGCGCATCGAGTGCGTCGCGACGAGCGCCGTGCGTGACGCCGCCAACGGCGCGGCGTTCGTCCGGCAGGTGAAGAAGTCGGCGGGGCTCACCGTGAAGGTCATCTCGGGCGTGGACGAGGCCCGGCTCTCGTTCCGCAGCGCACAGGCGCACTTCGACGTCGGCCACGGGCGCGTGGTGACCTGCGACATCGGGGGCGGGTCGGTGGAACTCGCGCTCTCGGCCGACGGGCTGGTGGAGCGCCTCCTCTCGCTCCCGTTCGGCGCGATCCGCGCGACGGAGGGCTACCTCCACAAGGGCATCCGTCGCGGCACCGTGCGTGCGCTGCGCAAGGTGTTCCGGCGCGAGCTGCGCGACAGCTTTGCCGTGAAGGAGTGGCGCGGGGCGCGGATGATCGGCTCCGGCGGCTCGTTCACCAACGTGGCCGGCATGCTGCTGCACCGGCAGGGCCTCGCCACCGCGCGCACCGTGCACGGCAAGACCGTCACCCGCGGCGAGTTCGAGCACCTGCTGGACCAGCTCCTGGAGCTGTCACCCACCGAGCGCCTCTCGGTGCCGGGCCTGAATCCCGCCCGGGCCGACATCATCGTCGCCGGCATGGCCGTGGCCGCCGAGGTGATGGCGGTGCTGGACATCCGCGAGGTGATGGTGTCGGCGTACGGCATCCGGGAGGGGCTGTTGCTCGAGGCCGCCGAGGTGGCGCCGCGCGTCACCGATCCCGGCGAGGGCCGCCTGCGCAGCGTGGCGCAGTTCGCCGAGCGCACGCACTACGAGGAGCCGCATGCCCGGCACGTGCAGAAGCTCGCGCTGCAGCTCTTCGACGCCATCGGCCCGCGCCTGGGGTGTGAGCCCGGCGAGCGCGCCACGCTGCGCGATGCCGCGCTGCTGCACGACACCGGCTACCACATCAGCTACAACGACCACCACAAGCACGCCTATCACCTCATCGTGCATGCGGAGCTGCTCGGCGTGCCGCCGGAGGAGCAGGTGGTGATGGCGAACGTCGCGCGGTACCATCGCGGTGCGGCGCCGAAGCAGAAGCACCCGATGTTCGCCCAGCTCACGAAGGAGCAGCAGCAGCAGGTGCGCCGCCTCGCGGCCCTGCTGCGCGTGGCCGACGGCTTCGACCGCGGCCACATCGGGGCCGTGCAGTCGGTGAAGGTGCGCTGGACCGAGCGCGCACTGCGGATCACCCCCGTGCCCGACCCGCGCGCCCGCTCGACACGCCTCGAGCTCTGGGGTGCGAGCCGCAAGAGCGACCTGCTGGAGGAGGTGCTGGACTTCCCCGTGCACGTGATCGGGCCGGATGGCAAGCCCGTGGAGTGGGACAGCACCGACTCCGTGGACTGAGCGCCGCACGCCGGCGCCCGGCCCGATGCGGCCTACACCCGTCCCCAGGTGTCGCGGAGCAGGATCGCGTGCGTGCCGCGCTCCGGCTCGCCGGCCTCCGGGCGCCGCTGGACGTACGTCCCGTCGGGCTGCAGCATCCACGCCTGCCGGTTGTCGGCGAGGCAGGTCTGCAGCAGCGACTCCAGCCGCGCGTGCAGCGCCGGATCCTCGATCGGCGCCACCGTCTCGACCCGCCGGTCGAAGTTGCGCGGCATCCAGTCGGCCGAGCCGAGGTAGTACTCCGGCGCGCCGGCGTTGCCGAAGTGGAAGATGCGGGAGTGCTCGAGGAAGCGGCCGATGATGCTGCGCACGCGGATGGTCTCACTCACGCCCGGCACCCCCTCGCGGAGGCAGCACACGCCGCGGACGATCAGGTCCACCTCCACGCCGGCGGCCGAGGCGCGGTAGAGCGAGAGGATCGTGTCCGGGTCGACGAGGGCGTTCATCTTGGCGATGATCCGGCCCCCGCGGCCCGCCCGGGCGTGCGCCGTCTCGCGGTCGATCAGCTCCACGAACCGCGTGCGCATGTTGGCCGGCGCCACCAGCAGCTTGCGGTAGAGCTGCTGGCGGCTGAAGCCCGTGAGGGCGTTGAACAGGTCGCTCACGTCGGCGCCGATGCTCGGGCTGCAGGTGAACAGGCCGATGTCGGTGTAGAGGCGCGCCGTGCGCGAGTGGTAGTTGCCGGTGCCGATGTGCACGTAGCGGCGGATGCCGTCCGCCTCGCGCCGCACCACCAGCGTCGTCTTGGTGTGCGTCTTCAGGCCCGGCACGCCATAGACCACGTGCACGCCGTAGTTCTCCAGCGTGCGCGCCCACGCGATGTTGTTCGCCTCGTCGAAGCGCGCCTGCAGCTCGATCAGCACCACCACCTGCTTGCCCCGCTCGGCGGCCTCGATCAGCGACCGCACGATGGCCGTCTCCCCCGAGGTGCGGTAGAGGGTGAGCTTGATGGCCAGCACCTGCTCGTCCGTCGCCGCGCGCTCGATGAAGTGCTCCACCGTGTCGCGGAAGCTCTCGAACGGGTGGTGCACCAGGATGTCGCGCTCGCGGATCGCCTCGAAGATCGAGCGCGAGTCCGCCAGCTCGGGGGGAACGGCGGCCGTGAATGGCGGATGGCGATGCTCGGGCAGGTCGATCGCCGCCGCCAGCGACATCAGGTCGCCGAGGTCGAGGAGCGTCCCCGGCTCGTCCACGTCATGGTCGGTGAGCGGCAGCGCCACCACCAGCGCATCCTCCTCGTCCGCCAGCTCCTCCATCAGCAGCGTGCGGAGTTCCTGCGGCATCCCCTGCTGCACCTCGAGGCGCACCACCTCGCCGAACTTGCGCTCGAAGACCTGGCGCTCGACCACGCTCAGCAGGTCGTCGTCCTCCTCCACGCCGGTGAGCTCGAAGTCGCTGAAGCGCGTGATGCGGAAGGCATGCCAGCTCAGCACCTCCATGCCCGGGAAGAGCGCGCCGAGGTTCACGCCGATCACGTCCTCGATCGGCACGAAGTGTCCCGGCCGGCCCGCCGGCACCCAGCGCGAGAGCGACTTCGGCACCTTCACGCGCGCGAAGTGCTCGTCGCCGTTCTGCGGGTCGCGCACGCGCACCGCGAGCGAGAGCGAGAGGTTCGAGATGTAGGGGAACGGGTGGCCCGGGTCGACGGCCAGCGGCGTGAGCACCGGGAAGACCTGCGCCTCGAAGAACGAGTCCACCACCAGCCACTCGGCGGGGGTGAGGTCGTTCATCGTCACCAGGCGCACGTCGTGCCGCGCGAGCGCCGGGAGCAGGTCGTCGATGAGGCAGGCGCGCTGCAGGGTCAGCAACTCGGTGACGCGCGCGCCGATCGCCTGCAGCAGCTCCGCCGGCGAGAGCCGTTCCTGCGGATAGCCCCCCTGCCCGTTCTTGACCTTCCGGCGCAGGCCGCCCACCCGGACCATGTAGAACTCGTCCAGGTTCGAGCTGAAGATGGCCAGGAACTTCAGCCGCTCGAGCAGCGGCGTGCGCGGGTCGCGGGCCTCGTTCAGCACCCGGGCATTGAACTCCAGCCAGCTCAGCTCGCGACTGAAGAACAGGTGCGCCGCGCCGGCCGCGCCCACCGACCCCATCGCGTCCGCATCGGCGTCGCCACCGGCCCGCGGCTGTTTTCGTCTCGTTGCCATGCCCACTCCCTGCAGGATCGGCGGCGCCCCGGTGCCGGGACGCCCCCCGCGTCGGGCCGGTCAGGCCGGACGGCCCACCACCACGATCGCATTCAAGATGAGCGCAGAGAGCGCCGCAATCAGCCCCGCCGCCGGAATCGTGACGATCCAGGCCCACACGATGTTGCCGGCCAGCCCCCAGCGTACCGCCCGGACCCGGTTCGCCGCCCCCACCCCGACGATCGCGCCGGTGATGGTGTGGGTGGTGCTCACCGGGATGCCGAACTTCGACGCCGCGAGGATCACGATCGCCCCGCCCGTCTCGGCGCAGAAGCCGCCCACCGGGCGCAGCTTGGTGATGCGCGTGCCCATCGTGTGCACGATGCGCCAGCCGCCGAACAGCGTGCCGAGCGAGATCGCGAAGTAGGCGGCGATCTCGACCCAGATCGGGATCGTGTTCGTGTTCGGCACGTACATGTGGCTCAGCCAGCCGGTGGTGTGCGGCTCGAAGAGCTTCCGCACCGACGGGGCGGCCAGCAGGCCGACGATGATGCCCATCGTCTTCTGGGCATCATTGCCGCCGTGTGCCAGCGACAGCAGTGCCGAGCTGAGCAACTGGGCCGGCTTGAAGAGCTGGTCCACCTTGCCCGGCGAGGCACGCTGGAAGACGCGGAACACGAGCACCATGAGCCCCATGCCGAGCATCGCGCCAAGGGCCGGTGACAGCGCAATGGCCGACAGCGTCTCGACCCACTTGTGCCCCCAGTTCAGCGCCTCGAAGCCCTTGCTGGCCACCGCCGCACCGGCGAAGCCGCCGATCAGTGCGTGCGACGAGCTGGACGGGATGCCGAACCACCAGGTGATCAGGTTCCAGATGATGGCGCCGAGGAGGGCCGCCGCGATCACGTTCGCCGAGATCGCGGACTGGTCCACGTAGCCGGAGCTGATGGCCTTCGCGACCGCTGTGCCGACGGTGAACAGGGCGGCGAAGTTGAAGGTCGCCGCCCAGAGGACCGCCTTGAACGGCGTCAGCACGCGGGTGCCGACGATCGTGGCGATCGAGTTTGCGGAATCGTGGAAGCCGTTGATGAAGTCGAAGATCAGTGCGACGACGACGATGCCGATGACGTACGCTATCACGGCAGCTCAGCTGTTCTTGAGCGAGATGCTCTCGAGTGCCAGCGACACGTAGTGACACTCGTCGATGGCCGTCTCCAGGCAGTCGTACAGGTCCTTCCACTTCATCACCGTGAGGGGATCCGGCGCACCGGCGAAGAGGTTGCCGAGCGTCTCGTGGTAGATGGCGTCCGCCTGTTCCTCGAGGCGCTTGATGCGCACGCCATGCTCGTAGACCATCTGCGGCTTCTTCATCGCCGCCACCGCCTCGCGGATCTGCACGCAGGCCTCGCCGAGGACGGAGCACATGCGGATCGCCGGGTCGCGGGCCTCGGTGATGCGGTAGATCTGGGCGCGGCGGGCGCAGCCGTCGATCAGGTCGACCACGTTGTCGAGGCGGGTGACCAGGGCGTGGATGTCCTCGCGGTCGAGCGGCGTCACGAAGGTCGTGTCGACCTTGCGGTTCGCCTCGGCCGTGAGCCGGTCAGCCTGGTGCTCGAGGTTCTTGATGTTGGTCTGGAATTCGTCGATCCGGGCGGGTTCGGCGAAGAGCTGCTGCAGCGTATTGGCCGACTGGACGAGAATGCCGGCCATTTCAGCGAAGAGATCGAAGAATCGATCATCGCGGGGGATCAGACGCACGGAGGAGGAGCTCCAATGGGGAAAGTGGCACCGGCATCACGCCGCCGGTCCGGACAGCTGGGCAAAGTTAGGAGACCGGGGCCGGGTGTCCCGGAATCGATATCTGACTGTTACAAGAATGCGCGGCGCGCGGGATCCTGCCGGGCGAGGCGTCCTGCGAGCCGGTCCGGGAGGGCGAAGTGTCGCACCAGGAGCACGCCCGCGACGAAGCCGCCGACATGCGCCCAGACGGCCACGCCACCGGACGGGTCCGCATGGAGCATGGTGAGCTGTGGCAGGCCGGCCAGGACCTGCAGGCCGAACCACCAGAGCAGCACCAGCCACGCCGGGAAGTGGAAGAAGAAGAGCGGCGGGAAGAACATCCGGACGCGGGCGCGCGGGAAGAGCACGAGGTAGCCACCCATCACGCCCGAGATCGCGCCGGACGCCCCGACGGTCGGGATCGGTGACGCGGGCTGCAGGGCGACGTGCAGCAGCGCCGCGGCGAGGCCGCAGATGAGGTAGAAGGCGAGGAAGCGCCGGGGGCCCATCAGGTCCTCGACATTGTCACCGAACACCCAGAGGAAGAGCGCATTGCCGAGCAGGTGTCCCCAGCCGCCGTGGAGGAACATCGAGGTCAGCGGGGTGAGCCAGTTGAGCGCGGAGCGGTCGACGAGGCAGGCCCAGCCCGCGCCCATCGGCACCGCCAGTCCCACCGGCGCCGTCCGGGTCACCTCGCCGGGCACCAGTCCCAGCTCGCAGACGCTCCGGATCAGCGCCGTGCCGTCGGCGCCGGCCCCCTGCACGAGGAACCAGGTCGCCGCCATCAGGCCGAGAATCACCCACGTCATGACCGGGCGGTTGTCTGTCGGATTTTCGTCGCCGATCGGGAACATGGCTCGCAGGTGGGGAGTCGCAGGTCGGTGGAACCTAACCGATCCCGGGCACTGGCCCGGTGCCCTCCGGGGGGCGTTCGGGGGGAGCACGTTCACGGGGATCTTGCGTCCGAACGACTCAGAGTCGTTTCCGCGGGCGAGGGACAGAGTCCCGGGCGCTGCGGCGCGAGGGGCCGGCCCCCGCGACCAGGCGCCCCACCCAAGACTC
>JADZDM010000032.1 GCA_020851035.1 Gemmatimonadaceae bacterium
GGCCAGGCCCTTCTTCGCCTGGATCGCCGTGATCGCCGCCGTCAGCGTCGTCTTGCCGTGGTCGACGTGCCCAATGGTGCCCACGTTGAGATGCGGCTTGTTCCGCTCGAACTTTGCCTTGCCCATGCTGCGATTCCTCTCGTCCGGTGTAGTGTCGCTGCAGCCTTACGGCTTGTGCTTGTTGATGATCTCTTCGGCCTTCGACTTCGGCACTTCCTCGTAATGCGAGAACTCCATGGAGTACACCGCACGGCCCTGTGACATGCTGCGCAGGCGCGTGGAGTACCCGAACATCTCGGAGAGCGGCACGGTGGCGTCGATCACCTGCGCCTCACCGCGCTGCGTCATCCCGCCGATCTTGCCACGACGCGAGCTGAGGTCACCCAGCACGTCGCCCATGTAGCTCTCGGGGCTCACCACCTCGACCTTCATCATCGGCTCGAGGATGATGGCACCGGCGGCGCGGGCGCCGTCCTTGATGGCCATCGACCCGGCGATCTTGAACGCCATTTCGCTGGAGTCCACTTCGTGGTACGAGCCGAACACCAGCTCGACCTTCACGTCGACCATCGGGTAGCCGGCGAGCACGCCACCCTCGAGTGCCTCGCGAATGCCAGCCTCGATCGGCTTGATGTACTCACGCGGGATCACGCCGCCGACGATCTTGTCCTCGAACACGAAGCCCTGACCCTGCTCGGCCGGCATGACGTTGATCACGACGTGACCGAACTGGCCCTTGCCACCCGACTGGCGGACGAACTTTCCTTCAACCTTGTCGACGCGCTTCTTGATCGTCTCGCGATACGCCACCTGCGGCGCACCGACGTTGGCCTCGACCTTGAACTCGCGACGCATGCGGTCCACGAGGATCTCGAGGTGCAGCTCGCCCATGCCGGAGATGATCGTCTGGCTGGTTTCCGGGTTCGATGCGACGCGGAACGTCGGGTCTTCCTCGGCCAGCTTCTGCAGCGCGATCGCCAGCTTGTCCTGGTCGGCCTTCGTCTTCGGCTCGATCGCGACGTCGATGACGGGGTTGGGGAACTTCATCGCCTCGAGGATGATCGGATGCTCCTCGAAGCAGAGCGTGTCACCCGTGCGCGTGTCCTTGAGGCCGATGGCGGCGGCGATGTCGCCGGCACGCACTTCCTCGATTTCCTCACGCTTGTTGGCGTGCATCTGCAGCAGGCGACCGACACGCTCGCGCTTGTCCTTCGTGCTGTTGTAGACGTACGAGCCAGCGGTGAGCACACCCGAGTACACGCGGAAGAACGTCAGCTTCCCGACGAACGGGTCGGTCGCGATCTTGAACGCGAGGCCGGCGAACGGGGCCTCGTCGGTGACCATGCGCTCCTCGAACGTCTCGTCATGGCCGGGCAGGTGCCCCTTGATGGCCGCAACTTCGGTCGGCGCCGGCATGTAGTCGATGACCGCATCCAGCAGCGCCTGCACACCCTTGTTCTTGAAGCTGGCACCGCAGAGGATCGGGATGATCGCGTTGGCGATCGTCGCCTTGCGGATCGCGCGGCGGATCTCCGCCACCGACAGCTCCTCGCCGCCGAGGTAGCGCTCCATCAGCTCCTCGTCATGCTCGACCGACGCCTCGATCACCTCGTGACGGGCCTTCTCGATCGCATCATGGTATTCCGGCGCCGGCTCGACGACGGCGAACGTCTTGCCCATCGTGGAGTCGTCGAACACATACTGCTTGCGCTCGATGACGTCGATGTGGCCGGTGAACAGCTCACCGGAGCCGACGGGCAGCTGGATCGGGTACGACTGCTTGCTGAGGCGGTCGCGGATCATCGCGACGCAGCGCTCGAAGTTGGCACCGACGCGATCCATCTTGTTCGCGAAGATCAGGCGCGGCACGCCATACCGGTCGGCCTGGCGCCACACCGTCTCGGTCTGCGGCTCCACCCCGGCCACCGAGTCCAGCAGCGTCACGGCGCCGTCGAGCACGCGCAGCGACCGCTCGACTTCCACGGTGAAGTCCACGTGACCGGGCGTGTCGATGATGTTGATGCGGTACTCCGGCCCGTCGCCCTTGTCGAAGGCCTGGCCGTGCCGCATCCAGAAGCAGGTCGTCGCGGCCGACGTGATCGTGATGCCGCGCTCCTGCTCCTGCTCCATCCAGTCCATGGTGGCGGCGCCATCATGCACTTCGCCGATCTTGTAGCTCTTGCCCGTGTAGTAGAGAACGCGCTCGGTGGTCGTCGTCTTGCCGGCATCGATGTGCGCCATGATGCCGATGTTGCGGTAATACGTCAGCGGTGTCGTGCGAGCCATGCGCGGGAACCCGTCTCTAGTGAGGCTGGAAAACCAGTTGAGTCCAACAAAAAACCGAATGGATCCAGGCACCCCGATGGGGCCGATATCCATTCGCTGCCGCCGGGTACACGCAGGGAGCGTGGGGACCCATGGCGCGCCGCCCGGAGGCGACGTCTCATTTGTGATGCCGCGGCAGCCTCAGGGCGCCGGCGTCATCGTGGTGCGAGACAGACAGGGGAAATTAGCCGTGAAGGCCCCCAAGTCAATGCCCGACAGGTACATCCGACTCGCATGACGCGGCTCAGCCGCGGAGCACGCGTCCGAGGTGATCCCGCCACCGGCCAGTCCCCGATCCGCCCCGCGACAACAGCGCCGCCCGCGACCGATCCGGCACCGGAATCACCCCCGCCCGACCCGCCGCCCACGGCCAGCGCCCCCCCGGCGCACCCAGGTTCCGCATCGCACGGCGCCACCAGAACCGGGTCCATTTCACCGACGGGCTCGCTGCCGGCGACTGGAACGCGCGCACCACCCACTGCCGCTCCGTCATCCCGACCATCGAGGGCACACCACGCAAGCGACGCCAGGCCTCCGCAGGCACCGGAACCCGACCCAGCAGCGCCGCACTCCAGAGCGCCCATCCGGTCGGGATCCCGGCGTCGATGTTGCTGGCAGCCTCGACGACGTCCGACCAGAATTGCGCATCGGCCACCGGACCACTGCCGAGCTCGTGCATGTCGTGCAAGAGCTGCCACGTGCCGATCTCCCCTTCGTGGCTCCACGCCCAGTGGACCGCCGCATGCACCAGGTGCCAATGCGCCGGCAGCACCCGCACGAGCCGCGCCCCCCACACCGCCTCCACCCCGCGCGCGAGCCAGAGCTCCGCCGGATCCGCGGCGAAGGGATGGCGCGGCGGGAACAGCCCACCGTGCAACTCCAGCCGGGCCTGCCCCCGCCAGCTCATCGGCGCCTCATGGTGGTGCTCGGCATACCCGACCGGCTCGGGCGGCTCGACCCAGCCCGCCTCACGCAACACCGCCCGCGCCCTGGGGTGGTGCTCCGGCGCCACCAGGACGTCCAGGTCCCCCATGCCGCGGAGTGAAAACTCCTCCTCCGCCTGCATCGCCAGTGCGGCCCCCTTCAGCCAGAGCGCCGGCACCCGGGCCGCCGCCAGCGCATCGTGGGCGGCGCCGGCCGCGTCGGCCAGCTCGGCGGCGTGGAACACGGCCACCCGATAGAGCCCCTGCACCGCCCGCGCGACCTCGTCGGGGACGACCCCCGGTGGCGCCGCCGCCAGCAGGCGGTGAAGCTGCGACTCGGCGCGCTCGAACGTCGCCATCTCCAGCAGCGTCTGCCACTGCACGTCACGCCACGGCAGCGTCGCCACCTCTGACACACCGCTGTCCGGCGCCGCGGCCGCCGCCAGCACCCGCGCCGAGGGCGAGAGCAACGCGATCGCGGACGCGGAGGTCAGGGGTGCGAGCATCGGTGGTCAGTACTGCGAGAGCGTGCCCGCGCGGCGGGCATGGCGGAGCGCGAGGTGGAAGCAGGTGCCACCGATCGCCAGGCTCGCCGCCGTCCAGCCGCAGAGCTGCACGAACTCCGGCACCACCGAGGCGAGCGGCGCGTCCAGCAGCATCACCTGCCGTGCCGCACGCAGCGCCGGTGTCGTCGGGACGAAGGCCGCCAGCGGCGCAAACAGCGGCGGCAGCACACGGACCGGGAAGTACACGGTGCCCAGCAGCGCCGAGAACGCGCCGACCGCCTGCGGGATGAAGAGCGACGATCGGACGAGCACGACCAGCGCGCCGGCCACCAGCCCCACCCCGAGGTAGGTGAGGGCCAGTAGCGCGAAGATGACCAGCAGTTCCGGCAACCGCAGCCAGTGTATCGTGCTGGTGGCCCACACCCAGGCGGTGAGCATCAGCACCAGTGCGCGCATCGCCACCCACCCGAACCCGTACAGCGACAATCCCGCCATCAGCGACGGCCAGCGGATCGGCGTGGTCAGCAACTGCTCGAGCGTGCCGGAGTTGATGTAGCTCGACACGAACGACGGGATCGCCGACACCGCCTCGACCACGATGAAGGACGCCACCGAGCCGACGATCAGGTAGGTGAAGTACTCCGTCGACTCGGATGCGATGGCCTTCGCCGCGATCGGCTGCAGCGCGCCGGCCACGAAGTAGACGGGGATCACGGCCACCAGCACCGACACCAGGCTGACGAGGGTGCGGGTGCGGTAGGTGAGCATGCCCAGCGCGTACGCCCGGGCCACGGCGAGCATCCTAGACACGGGCACCCCCGGCACCCGGCGCATCGCCGGCATCGCCACCCGTCGACACCGACTCGAGCAGGTCAGCCAGCGTCATCGGCTGCGGTGCGAACTCCGACACGCGCACGCCGGCCTGCACGAGCGACGCGATGACCTGTGGCGCAGCATCCGCCTGCGCCAGCGTGACCACGAACGTCGCCTGCCCGTCACCCGGCTCCGCCACCACATCCGGTGCCAGGCCCAGCAGGGCACGTGCCGGTGCCTCGTGTGCCGCGTCCACGCGCACGCGCAGCCGGGCGCCGGCGTGCAGCGCCTGCAGGCGCGGGAGGGTGTCGGCCGCGACGACACGACCGCGCACGAGCAGGGCGGCACGATCGCAGAGCTGCAACGCCTCCTCCGTGCTGTGCGTCGCCAGCAGGATCGTGGTGCCGAGTTCGCGGCAGAGCACATCGCGGATGAACAGGCGCAGCTCGCGCGCGGTGACCGGGTCGAGGCTCCGCGTCGGTTCATCGAGCACGAGGATCGGCGGCTGCGTGACGAGTGCCCGCGCCAGCAGCGTGCGCTGGCGCATGCCCGACGAGAAGCTGCCGACCGGCTGGCGGCCGGCGTCCGCGAGGCCCACCAGCTCGAGCGCCCGCTCCACGGCCTCGTCGCGCGCCGCACCGGTGAGTCCGTACAGCGACGCGAAGAGGCGCACGTTCTCGGTGGCACTCACCCGCCAGAACAGCGCGCGTTCGTCGGCGGGCACCACCGCGAGGCGCGTGCGCACGCGCGCCGGATCCGCGAGCGCGTCGATGCCATCCACGTGCACCGTGCCGCGGTCGGGCAGCAGGATGGTGGAGAGCACCTTCAACAGGGTGGTCTTGCCAGCACCGTTCGCACCGACGAGGCCGAAGATCTCGCCACGGGGCACCGTGAGCGTGACGTCGTCGAGGACCGCGCGCGGTGCCGTGCCTGGCGCCCCGCGCAGCCGCCGCAACAGGCCGCGATCGGCGCGGAACGACTTGGTGATTCCGCGCAGGGCCACTGCAGCGTTGGTGGCGTGGCTCATGTGACCGGCGGCCCCGGCAGCCCGTGACCCGCATGCCAGTGCCGGAGCGTCGCCGTCACGTCGCCGAGGCGCGCCAGGTCGCGTGGCACGGCGAGGTCGAACACGGGTGCGGCATGGGCCAGCGCCACGCAGCGCGAGAGTGCCTCGCCCGCCGCCGTGGCGCCGAGCAGCTCGGTGATCTTGCCGTTGGCGAGCAGGGCGAGTGCCGCCGCACGCGTGGGGCGTGGCACGCGCGCCACCGCTGCGTCGGGCGCGGCCGCGCTCAGTACGTAGACGGCGGCGAGCGGTGCATCGTCCGTGGCGAGGGCACCGGGGATGCGCACCTTGCCCCACTCGTCCGGCGCACCGGTCCCGCCGGCGACCTGTCGCGCAGTGCGCTCGTGCAATCGCAGCGGCACGCCGGCCGGCGTGACGTGCACACCATCAGCCGCGTTGCGCAGCACGACCACGTCGTCCGCGACCAGGGCGCAGCCAGCCTGCAGGCAGGCCGCAGCGAGCGTGGACTTTCCCGTGCCTCGCGGCGCCACGAACGCGATCACGCCCGATGCGGTCAGCACGGCGCTCGCATGCACGCACCAGGCGCCCTCGCGATGCAGCAGGAACGGCAGGACCACGCCGATGATGTCGAGTGCCACCGCGGCAGCATCACAGCCGGGTGGTGCATGATGGATGATCGTCTCGCCATCGGGCTGGAGGGTGAATCGGCCGGTGTCGGAGATGGCGATCTCGTCACCGTCCGGAGCGGACGCGAGCGAGACCGTGACGCCATTCGGCCACGCGAGCCGGCCACCCGGGACCGCTGCGGACGAGTGGCCCACCGGCGAGGTCGCGACCGCGGTGGTCGAGAGGGTGCGCAAACGGAACTGCCCATCGCGTCCCTGGGGAGCGATGGGCAGGCCGGGCAGTGCGCGATCCGCGACAAGGATGCCGCCGAAAACACGAACCCGCCCCGGCGCACCGCGCGCGTCAGAGGCGGGACCGGTCACATCAGCTTCGCGTGCCGGGACCCGGACCGTCGTCCGGGAGACAGTCGCAGGACGCCACGGAGCCGTTCACGACGTTCGAGTTCAGCGCGAACGCTCCCAGATTCAGGGACACCTGGGTCAGTTCGCGGAACGTGCCGTACCGTTCGAGCCGGGGACGCTCATACATGAGAAGCCTCTTGGTCATCTGCGAAATAGTGTCGGATTCATGCCACAGAGGCAAGCCCCGTGGCACAACTGTCCCAGTCTCCGACGACCGATTCACCGCAGGGTAACGCCCTGCAGGGGGACGAACGCCCCCCGCAGCGCAGTAGGCTCAGCAATTGGTGTGCCGGCAACTTCAACCCAGGCATGGGCTTCGAAGCCCCCGGGCCCACGCCGGACACCGATCACGACCGCAGCATCTGGTAACCCGCGCCGGGCGACGAGATCCCGGAGGGCACTCGCCCGGACGAGACAGGCCGCGTCACCGGGGGTCCACCGCAGCGCCCGGTCGACGGCGGCGCCCCAGCGCTCCGCGATCCAGCGATCCTGCCGCCCCAGCCTGGCCGCGAGCGGGTCCGCCGTGAGTTCCGGGCCGGGATTCCGTGAATCGACGAGTTCGCCTACTGGCCGGTGTGCCACGGCACGCCTGGCGCGGGCCACTGCCCGCAGCGCCACCCCGACGTCGCAGGCGGCGCGCGCCTTCCGCGCCAGCCAGCGGATCACCCCGCCGAGGTGACCGTGTCCACGACGAGGCCTTCGATCGAGAGATCGGCCAGCAGTTCGCGGACGTGGCAGGTGACGTCGGTACGAGGCGCATCCGGCCATCGGGAGCGCACGGCCGCCACGAGGGAATCCTCGGTGTCGGCGCCGGCGGCAAGAGCCTGCCAGATCACCGTGCCGGTCTCGTTGAGGCCGAAGTAGACCTCGGTGGCCGGATGGACCAGGACACTGCCGTCTGGCAGGGCGCGGGCAACCACGTCGGGGTGCGGAACCGGAAGCGACATCGCTATGGCGGTAGGAATCGGCATCAACTGCCTGACGCGCGAGCGGCCCCGACGAAACGAGGTGGGCCGATCAATGTGCTCCAATCTCGCAGGGTCGGCCCCGAATCGGAACGAGCCGCTACAAATCGGTGACAGGAAACTGGGTACCGGGCTGAACACTTTCCATGGCTGCAGCGACCTGATCAGGGAGAGCGCGCCGGGATCGCGGCGGGGACCCCAGCCACCGGGCGTCCATCCTTCCAGACGTGGCGCACGCGCGAGACGGCGCCGATGTCGCGGGTCGGGTCGCCCTCGACGGCAACGAGGTCGGCCAGCATGCCGGGCGCGATGGTGCCGATCCGGTCGCCGAGGTCGAGCACTTTCGCCGCCGTGGCGGTGGCGGCGACGAGGGCCTGCGTGGGTGTGAGGCCGTACTCCACCATCAGCACGAGCTCGTGCGCATTGGTGCCGTGGGTGAAGACGCCGACATCGCTGCCGTTGCCGATGGTGACGCCTGCGTCGATGGCGGCCTTCACGCTGGCCCGCTTGGACGCGATGCGGGCGGGCTCCGGCGCACTCCCCTTCTTCCAGCCGCCGTACTGCAAGACGGCGTCGCCGGCGGCGATGGTCGGCACCAGCACCACGCCGCGCTCCTTCATGAGGCGGAAGACCTCCGGCGTGCCGTCATCACCGTGCTCGATGGTCTTCACGCCGGCGAGGATCGCGCGCCGCATCCCTTCCGGTGTGGTGGCATGTGCCACGACATGGCGCCCGCTCGATTCCGCGATCTCGACCACCAGCGCGAGCTCGGCCTGCGTGAACGCCGGCCGTGCGGTGCCGTTGGCGCCCCAGCGGTAGTCGGCGTAGACCTTGATCCAGTCGGCGCCGCGCCGGATCTGGTCGCGCACCACGCGCGCGAGCTCCTCCGGCCCGCCGGCCTCCTGCGCGCCCTGCGGCACGTCCACCTCGGGGGCGAAGCCGCTCGGTCCGTAGGTGCCGCGCATGACGATCGCACGCGTGGTCACGATGAGGCGCGGCCCCTCGATGATGCCCTGCTCCACCGCCCGCTTGATCCCCACGTCAGCGTCAGCGGCCCCCTCGGTGCCGAGGTCGCGCAGCGTGGTGAATCCCGCGCGCAGGGTGCGCTGCATCTGCACCGTGGCGCGCGCCACGCTCAGGCCGAGCGATTCCTTCAGCACCTGGTCGTTCCAGGTCGTCTCGTTGTAGGGGTGCAGCAGCACGTGCGAATGGAGCTCGATCATGCCGGGCATCAGCGTCATGCCAGGCATGTCCACGATCACTGCATCGCTGGGGGCCTTCACCGTCGCCGGAGCGCCCACTGCGGTGATGCGGCCGTTCTGCACCAGCACCACTGCGCCATTCACGGGCGCGGCACCGGTGCCGTCGAACACGCGTGCGGGCTTGAGCAGGTAGGTCGGGCCCACCGTTGCCGGTGCGGACTGCGCGGCGCAGATCGCCGGTACACATGCGGCGGCCATCAGTATCACTCGGCGGAATCGCTGCGTCGTCATCGGGATGGCTCTGGATTTCGTGATGGTGGAAGATCGTCGACAGTGTTCACGCGGAAAACGCGGAAAACGCGGAAAAGTCCTGTGCCATGAGCCGGCGGTGTCGATCGCTTCTTGATTGCTTTGCTCAGGAACAGCGCGCGCGCACACGCAGGTCCTCCAGCACTTCTTCACTGCGTGTGATGTAGTGGCCCGTCAGGCTGTAGTGCATTTCCGCGTTTTCCGCGTTCTCCGCGTGAACCTTGTTCTCGATGCCGGATCGACGCAGACGTCAGCGGGAACAGAGGGACGGTCGCGCGCCGGGTGCCGGAGCCGCAGTGCGTGGCCAGACGTTGTCGGCGGGATCGCGGTCGGGGAAGCGGCAGCCGGGATCGAACAGGACCTGCTCGATCGGCCGCTTGCCGAACCTGAGCACCGCATCGAAGGTGCGCTTCCCGCCGAACCAGACATCCACCGGAAACGTCACGACCGCCGTCACGCTGTCGAGCCACACCGATTCCTTCATGGGCGTGATGCGCGGGCCGGTGGGTGCGAAGCGCACGCGCAGCACGACGGGAGATGGCATCTGCCCATCCTGTCGCACCGTGACGATCGTGCTCGCGCCCTGCGTGCGGAGTCCGCTGATGGAGCCGTCGACGCGCTCGGTGGTGAACAGCCATGCGTACCAGAACCAGCCCAGGTCGCGGCCGAGCGCCTTGTTCATGAAGAACATGTAGTCCCACGGCGATGGATGCCGGTACATCCAGGCGATGCCCCATTCCCGGTGCGCGCGCTGCACGGCGGTGTCACCGACGATGCCGCCGAGCATGGAGAGCATCAGCGGTGTCTTGCCGTAGGTGGTGAAGCCGTACGACGGGCCGGCGAAGTTCGCGTTCCACATCATCGGGGGCTCCGCCTCGCTGCCGCTGGTCAGCCCGTACTGCTGGCCGAGGCGGTCGAGGTTCGGCGCGGTTTTCGCGTTGTCGGCGGCGGAGAGGATGTTCATGTACTGGTTGAACCCCTCGTCCATCCAGCCGTACCAGGTCTCGTTGTTGCTGACGACCATCGGCCACCACTGGTGTCCCGTCTCGTGGTCGGCGGCGCCGACGTTGGAGTTGATCACCATCGGGTATTCCATGCCGGCGCTGGGCCCGTCCTGCAGCGTGAGCTGCGGGAACTGGTACGGGAACCAGAGCCGCGAGTAGAACTCGAGGGCATGGCGGGTGACGGGGCCGGCGTTGGCGAAGAGGGGGGCGCGACCTGGCAGGTAGAACATGTGCACCGGCACGGCGCCCCTGCCGGGAATTGTCGCGCGCGTGGCGCGCCACACGAACTTGCGCGCGGTGGCCCAGGCGAAGTCGTTCACGCTGTCGGCGACCATGTGCCAGACGAGGCGGTCACCGGCCGCGGTGGCCTGCCCCGGTCCGACCTCGTCGGGGCCGACGATGGTGATGGTGCTGTCACTCTCCAGCACGTGGGTGAGGCGTGCGCGTGCGGCGGCGGTGAGCACCTGCTCCGGGTTCTGCAGGATGCCGGTGCCGCTCACCAGCCAGCCCGCCGGCACGTCGAGCTTCACGTCGAAGCGGCCGAAGTTGTTGTAGAACTCGCTGGGGCCGAGGTACGACTCTGGATCCCAGCCGCGAAGGTCGTCGTAGACGGCGATGCGCGGGAACCACTGCGTGGGCTGGAAGAGCGAGTCGGCCCAGCGCTGCGTCATGCGGTGCCCCGATCCCGGGCCGCCGGGCAGGGCGTGGTTCCACTCGATGTCGATGGTGGCGCTGGTGCGGGGCTGGATGGCGGTGGCCAGCACGACGCGCGCGAGGGTGGCCTTCAGGTTCACCGCGACCGGCTCGGGCGGTGCCGACCCGCGGGCGGGCGGGGGGGCATCGAGGCGGACCGGCCTGCCGTTGATGCGAATGGCCGTCACGACCATGCCATCGGTGAGCTGGGCCGGCACCCAGGGCAACGCACGCGGGTTGGAGCCGATGAAGTGGTTGGCGTCGAGGCGCAGGGCGAGCTGGGTGAGCGAGTCCGGGCTGGCGTTGTGCAGCGTGATGGTCTCGCGCCCGCTGAGTCGCTGGGCCGGCACGTCGAGGCGTGCCTGGATGACGTAGTCAGTGCGGAGCTGCCAGTACCTCGGGCCGGGTCGTCCGGACGAGTCGCGGGTGCCGGCGGCGTGGGCGGCGCGGATGGCGTCGGTCATCGGGATGTCGCGCCGGATGGCGCGATCGGGCCAGGTGCGGGGACCGGCCTGCGCCGATGCGGCGCCGGCGGCGGCGGCGGCGCAGGTGGCGATGGCGGCCAGGCAGGCCAGCCTGCGGCGTGCAGTCATGAAGCGGGTCATGCGGAACGGTCGAGGGAAGGTGGCGGTGGCGCAAGAGCAATCTGCGCCGCGGGCTCAGCCCATGGCGGCGAGCACACCCGCCACCGCGCGGATACTGCGCTGGACGTCGGCCTCGGAGGTGCGCCAGTTCACCACGCTGATCCGCATGGCGCGCCGCCCCGCCCAGGTGGTGCCGCTGAAGAACGCCTCGCCGGTGGCGTTGACCGCGGCGATCACGGCGTCCGTGCGGCGATCGTGCGCGGGGCCATCGGCGTGCGGTGCCGGATCGCGGAACCGGACCAGCCCCTGGTTCAGCTCCGACACCCAGACCACCTCGGCATGCGCCAGCGTCCCGATGCCGGTGACGAGCGCGCGGCAGTGGTCGCACGATCGGTCGACCAGGTCGGCCACCCCGTGGCGTCCCAGCTCGCGCAGGGCGGCGACGAGCGGGAAGCCGCGGGCGCGCCGCGACCACTCCGGGTTCCAGTCGATCTGGTGTCGCACCGTGGCATCGACCGAGATGTACGAGGCGCTCACGGTCATCGCCGCGCGATGCGCCTCGCGGTCCCGGACGACGGCGATCCCGCAGTCGAACGGCACGTTGAGCCACTTGTGTGCATCGGTGGCCCAGCTGTCCGCCGCCTCGACGCCGGCGAGCAGGTGGCGACGCCTGGCGCTTGCGCGCGCGACCAGCCCGAACGCGCCATCGACGTGCACCCACGCGCCGGCGGCGTGCGCGATGGGGATCAGCGTCGAGAAGTCGTCGAAGGCGGCGATGTTCAGGTCCGCGGCATCGAGCACCACGATCACCGGGCCGGCGACGCGTGCGAGTGCCGCGCGCAGCGTGTCGGGGGCGATGCGCCCCGCGTCATCGGTCGGCAGCGACTCGACATGGCGGGTGCCGATGCCAAGGAAGCGCACCGCCCGATCGATGGAATGGTGACGGTGCTCACTGGTCAGCACGCGCACCTGTGGCGCACCGGCCAGGCCCTCGTGGTGCACGTCCCATCCCGCGCGCTGCAGCACCGCGTGCCGGGCGGCGGCGAGGCAGGTGAAGTGCGCGAGCTGGCAGCCGGTGGTGAACGCGAACGACGCAGTGCGCGGCAGGTCGAGCAGGTCGAGCACCCAGGCGCCCGCGAGTTCCTCGATCATCGCGGCGGCCGGCGCCGTGGTGTGGATGGCCGCGTTCTGGTCCCACGCGGAGGTGAGCCAGTCGGCCGCGAGCGCTGCGGGGAGCGCGCCGCCCATGACCCAGGCGAAGAAGCGCCCGCCGGCGGAGCCGTGCAGCCCGCCCTCGGTCATGGCGACGAGGTCGTCGATCACGGCCGCGGCCTCGGTGCCGTGCGCGGGCAGCGGCATCGACATGCGGGCGCGGAGGTCTGCGGCGGACACGGTCGCGCCGACGGGGCGCGTGTCGTAGGCCGAGAGCCAGGCCTTGCTGGCGGCGATGGCGCGGTCGAGGGCGGCGAGTTCGGCGGGCGGGATCACGAGCGGTGTGGCGGGAGTGGTGGGGTGCCGGGTAGCGATGTACGAAGATGCGCGCTCGTCCTCGTTCTCGCCTCCCGTTTTCGGTGCCGTGCGAGGGTGGCGGGGGTGACTCTGTCCCCTTTGCGCGGTCGGGACTCAGAGTCGTTTGCGGTGTTCGGTGCCGTGCGAGGGTGGTGGGGGTGACTCTGTCCCCTTTGCGCGGTCGCGACTCAGAGTCGTTTGCGGTGCAGAGTCGTTTGCGGTGCGATGGTGGCGGGGTGACTCTGTCCCCTTTGCGCGGTCGTGACTCAGAGTCGTTTGCGGTGCAGACTCGTTTGCGGTGGGTGGGGGCGGGGACCTGGAACCCGCGGTTCGAGATCCCCGTCCCCTTGAACGCCCAGACGCGCGGGTGACCGGCGCCCCCAACGCAGAACGCCCCCCGGAGTGACCGGGAGGCGTTCTGGTGACAGCGGATGGCGATGACTACCAGCGGTAGTGCGCGAAGGCCTTGTTGGCCTCGGCCATGCGGTGCGTGTCTTCCTTCTTCTTGATCGCGTTGCCTTCGCCCTTGCTCGCGGCGATGACTTCGGCGGCAAGGCGCTCGGGCATCGACTTCTCGTTGCGGTCGCGCGAGTAGCTGATCAGCCAGCGCATCGCGAGCGCCGTGCGGCGGTCGGGACGGACTTCCACCGGCACCTGGTAGGTGGCCCCACCGACGCGGCGGCTCTTCACTTCCACCACCGGCTTCAGGTTCGTGAGCGCCTGCTTGAAGATGTTCACGCCCGGCTGGCTGGTGCGAGCTTCGACCAGGTCCATGGCGGCGTAGAAGATCTTCTCTGACGTGGCCTTGCGGCCCTGCAGCATCAGGTTGTTGATGAACTTGCTGACAGTCTGGCTGTCGTAGCGGGCATCAGGCAGGATGATGCGCTTGACGGACTTCTTGCGGCGGCTCACTTCTTCTTGCCTCCCTTACCGGCCGCGGCGGCCTGGCCCGGCTTCGGCTTCTTGGTGCCGTACTTGGAACGGCTCTGGTTGCGGCCGTTCACGCCGGAGGCGTCGAGCGAACCGCGCACGATATGGTAGCGCACACCCGGCAGGTCCTTCACGCGGCCACCGCGCACGAGCACGATCGAGTGCTCCTGCAGGTTGTGGCCCTCGCCCGGGATGTAGGCGATGACTTCGATCTGGTTGGTGAGCCGAACCTTGGCGACCTTGCGGAGCGCGGAGTTCGGCTTCTTCGGCGTCGTCGTGTACACGCGCGTGCAGACGCCACGCTTGAACGGGTTCGACTTGAGCGCCGGCGACTTGCTGTTCTCCACCACGTCCTTGCGGGACCGGCGGACGAGCTGATTGATAGTAGGCATTGCCTCTGAGTGTTCGGACCCCGACATCTACGTGGATCGCTCCCCGGGGCGGGGGCGGCACGGAACAGACCTGACAACCTAGCCGAAGCGGTGGGCCCGGTCAACGCTGCGACGCCGCCGCCGGGCCAAACCCGACATCGGGCGCCTCGTCCACGGGGGCAACGCCCGCCTGGCCATCGCGGGCCCCGCCCCTGGACCCCTGCGGCCCCGGGAGATGCGGCGCCGACTCCCGCGTGCGGCGGCGCGGCCGCCGGGCCGGCGATCCGATCGACAACGCCTTCCGTATCAATGACTTACGCGCCTGCGCGCTGCCGCCATCCGGGCCCAGTCAACCGACCGCGACGTCCGCCGCACGCCACCGCCAGATCAGACGAACAAAAGACCTGCACATCGCTCAAGTACCACCCAGGTGAGCCGATGCTCATGAGAAGCGTTAACGCGCTCCCATCCAGAAGCCGGCCGCCCACCCGAGAGTTTCTTGAGCGAACCCCATCCCCGCACGGCGAGCCCGTCCAGCGTCCGGCACCTGACCCGCAGCTACGTGCTCGGCCTGGGACTCGTGGCAGCCATCGCGATCGGCACCGCCGCGCTGCTGCTCGGGGTGGCGCAGCAGGCGGCCACCGCCGGCCCGGCGGAACTGCCCCTCCTCGCCCGCCAGCTCGGCCGCATCGCCCTCGGTTTCTGCCTCACCCTGCTCGCCGTGCTCGCGCTCGAGGCACTGTTCGTCTTCCGCCCCGCCACGCGCGCCATCAGCACCCTGCTCCAGGACCAGGATGCGGTGAAGGCCGAGCTCTACGGCAAGGCCGAGGAGATGTACCAGAACTCCGTGCAGCAGGAGATGCAGAACGATGTCCTGCACGCGCAGCAGCAGACGCTGCTCGACCAGCAGGAGGAGCTGATGGCGCAGCAGGCGACGCTCATCGAGCAACGTGACCACCTCGAGGAACGCACCAGCGAACTCTCGCGGCTGACCGCCATCCTCGATGCCACACCGGATGCCGTGGCGGTGTTCGCGCTGACGGGCGAGGTGCTGTATGCGAACGCCGCCGCCGAGCTCCAGCTGCTCTCCGCACGACGCCGCGACTGGACGCACGCCGCGCACCTGTTCACGTCCGACTCGGTCCGCCAGCTCCGCGATGTCGGGTTCCCGCGCGCGATCCGCCGCGGCCTCTGGCAGGGTGAGGCACAGCTGCGCAGCCGCGGCGGGCCACAGCGCACCGTGGTGCAGACGCTGCTCGCCCATCGCGGTGCCGACGGCCGCGTGGCGACCATCTCGGCGATGCTGCAGGACGTGACGGAGGCGCGCATGGTCGCGCGCGAGCTTGAGACGCTCTCGGTGGTCGCGCAGCAGAGCGACCACGCGATCTCCACCACCGATGGCGCCGGCTTCATCACCTGGGTCAACCCCGCCTGGGAACGCCTCACCGGCTACACGCTGGACGAGGCCATGGGACGCCGGCCGGGCGACATGCTCCAGGGCACGCACACCAACACCGAGACGGTGGCGCAGATGCGCCACGCACTGGCGCGCGGCACGAGCTTCAGTGGCGAGCTGCTGAACTACCGCAAGGACGGCTCACCGTTCTGGATCGAGATGAGCATCACGCCGTCGCTGGATGCCAAGCGGCAGATCACCGGCTTCGTCGGGCTCTCACGCGACGTCACGGTGCGCCGAAACGCCGAGCGCGAACGGCAGCAGCTCGCGGCGGCGGTGGCGGTGACGGCGGACGGCATCGCGATCACTGGCGTGAGCGGGGCGCTGGAGTTCGTGAACCATGCCTTCGCGCGGATGCATGGCTACCGGCCCTCGGAACTCCTGCAGACGCCCTGGGCCAGCCTGTATGAACCCACGGAGGCGCAGCGCCTGGTGCGCGAGGCGATCCCGGAAGTCACGCAGGTGGGATTCTGGCAGGGCGAGGTGAGGGGGCGCACGCGCGACGGCACCTGCTACCCGGAGGAGCTCTCGCTCACGCTGCTGCCCCATGGGGGCCTGGTGTCGGTGTCCCGCGACATCTCGGACCGCAAGGCGGCCGAGGAGCGGCTCCTCCACCTGTCGGTGCGCGATGAGCTCACGTCGCTCTACAACCGGCGCGGCTTCATCGCGCAGGCCGACGCGATGCTGCGGCTGGCGACGCGTCAGGGCGTGCCGTGTGCACTGCTCTACGGCGACCTGGACGCCTTCAAGGCGGTGAACGACGGCTACGGGCATGATGCCGGTGACGACGCGCTGCAGGTGGTGGCCGGGATCCTCACCACGACCTTCCGCGAGACCGACCTGGTAGCCCGCCTTGGCGGCGACGAATTCACGATCCTCGCGATCGACGTGCAACCCTGCGACGTGGCGATGCTGGTGGATCGTGTCGATGACGGCGTGGACCGCAGCAATGCCGCCCGTGCGCACGACCCGGCCACCTCGTGGACGCTCGGCATCAGCCTCGGCGTGGCGTACTTCGATCCCGCCTCACCGCAGACAGTGGATGCGTTGCTGCGCACTGCCGACGAGGCGCAGTACGAGCGGAAGCGCCAGCGGAAGGGGGGCGCGGATCAGCCCCCCGCAACGGGAACCCGCAATGCGCGTGTGACCGCCGTGTAGAGCTCCTCGGCGCGGAACGGCTTCTGGACGAACCCGACCGGCTCCATGCCGACGAAGTGTGCAGCCACCTCACGCTCGCGATAGCCGCTGGTGAGCAGCACACGCACCTGCGGATCGCGCTTGCGCAGCTCGGCCATCGTGGAGGCGCCGCCGAGGCGCGGCATCGTCAGGTCGAGCAGAACAAGCGAGAAGGACTCGCCCGAGTCGGCGAACCGCTCGATCCCCTCGACACCATCCTCGGCAACGACGACACGGAAGCCGCGTCGCTCCAGCAGGCGGCGTGCGACGACGCGCACCGTCTCGTCATCGTCGATCACGAGGATGGCACCACCGGTCGCGGCGGCGCCGCCGGGGTCACGGCGTTCCGTCCGCCCACCCGGGCGCGCGGCATCGCTGGTCGGGAGGAGCACGCGGAAGGTGGCCCCCTGCCCCGGTGCAGTGGTGATGGTGATCCCGCCGTGGTGCCCGCGCACGATGCCGAGGGTGGCGGCGAGGCCGAGGCCACGACCGGTGAACTTGGTCGTGAAGAACGGCTCGAAGATGCGCGCGAGGGTGTCCGCACTCATCCCCACCCCGGTGTCCTGCACCTCGACGAAGGCATAGTCGCCGGGTTCCATCGCCTCGCCGAGGTAGGTGTGCTGCACCGTCCCGGGCTCGACGACCTGGCGGCCGGTGGCGACGCGGATGCGCCCGCCGTCGTCGCCGAGGGCGTCAGAGGCGTTGGTGATCAGGTTCATCACGACCTGGCGCAGCTGCGTGGCGTCCGCCTCGACCAGCGGCAGCATCGGCTCCAGTGCGAACTCGATGACCGCCTGCTTCGAGAGCACGGTGCGCAGCAGTGACCCCATCTCGGCGACGAGGTCGGAGAGGTCCACCGGCTCGACGACGAACTGTCCGCGCCCCGAGTAGGCGAGCATCTGGCGGGTGAGGTCGGAGGCGCGCTGCGCGGCGCGCTCGATGTCCGCCACGGGACCGTAGGCGGGCGAGTCGCGCGGCAGGTCGAGGAGCGCCAGGCTCGCGTTCCCCAGCACGCCGACGAGCAGGTTGTTGAAGTCGTGCGCGATGCCACCCGCCAGCACCTCGAGCGACTCGAGCTTCTGGGCATGGAGCATCTTCTGCTCGAGCTGCCGGCTGGCCTCACCGGCGAGGCGCGCCTCGGTGACGTCGTCGATGGTCCCGACGCGGCCGACGATCGTGCCCGACTCGTCGCGGATGGCCGCGCTGTGGGCGAGCACCCACCGCTGCAGGCCGTCGGCCATCACGATGCGGAACTCGCCGCGATAGTCACCGCCGCCCGACTGTCCCAGCCAGGCGCGGGCCTCGGCGCTGTCGTCGTCGTGCACGCGCGACATGAAGCCCTGCGTGAGCAGCGTCGCCTCGCGCAGTTCCCAGAGCTGCTGGAGCCGGGGGTTGGCGTAGGTGCAGTTGCCGGCGGCGTCGGTGAGGAAGATCCCGATGGGCGCCGCCTCGCCGAGGGCGCGGAACCGCGCCTCGCTCTCGCGGAGGGCCGTGAGAGCCACCTCGCGGTCAGTGACGTCCTTGGCGACCATGACGGCGCCGGCGGGATTGCCGGCGCTGTCACGCAGGGCGCCGAAGCTGATCTCGTACGCCTGCAGCGTCTCGGGCGTGGTGCCGAAGATCGCGAACTGGGTCGCGGCGGTGCCCTGCACGGCGCGCGTCCACATGTCCAGCGCGGCGGTGCGCTGCTCCGTCGGCAGCGTGGACAGCCGTTCGGCGAGCGAGTCGCCGACGGCGATCGGGACGCCCCACAGCGAGGCGAAGTCGGCCTTGGCGTGCTCGTTCATGGCCACGACACGCAGCTCCTTGTCCACGCCGACGACGCGGTCCGGGCTGTAGCGGATCACGGCATCGAGCCGCTCGGTGAGCTCCGCCAGGGCCGCACGGTCCCGGATCAGGTCCGTGACGTCGTTCATGAGCGACACCGCCCCGAAGTTCCGGCCCTCTCGGTCCCGCAGTGCGCCGTAACGGATCTCGTAGATGCGCGCCTCCTTCCCATCGGCGCCCAGCTCGCGGTGCAGCGTGAACTCCTCGCCGCGGACTGCCCGCTCCCACCGCCGCACCGCCTCGGCGCGCGCCTCGGGATGCCCGTCGAGCGCGGTGCGCAGGTTGTCGCCGACGGCGATCGACCGGCCGAAGACGCGCTGGAACTCGGACGCGTAGCTGCGGTTGAGGGCGAGCACGTTGAGGTCCACGTCGAGGGCGATCACGAGCTGCGGCGCGCCATCGATGATCGCGTCGGTGCGCATGGTCGCCTGCACACCGGCGACGGCCTGCGCATGTGCCTCCGTGATGTCGGCGAGGAACACCGCCACACCGTCGGGCGCCGGGGTGACCGTGGCCGCGTACCAGCGGGTGGCATCGGGACCGGCCACCTCGAACGACTCGGGCGCACCCGCCGCGATCGCGCGCCCCGCGGCGCTGCGGATGGCCTCGGCCAGTCGCGGCGGGACGAGCTCGCCGAGCGGGCGGTGCTGCACCACGGTGCCGGGCGCGGCCGCGAGCAGTCTCGTGGCGGCGGCGTTGGCGAACTGTACCCGCGACCCGTTGCTGTCGAGCACGAGCACCGCGTGCGGTGAGAGCTCGAGCAGGCTCGACGCAAGCGCGGGGTCTGCCGGGTTCGGTCGTGTGGCCATTGCGCCCTGGTCGAAGACATCGGCAGTGAACGGCGAAAAGTCGGGCCTGCGGGAGAACATGTAAAGCAGCCCCGTGCGCAGGCGTGGGTCGCCGACGCAGCGGACGACCCCCGGGGGGTGCGGGCCCGGCAGCACCGGACTGGGCCGGTGTCGGTATCTTTCGGGCTGCCGGACCGACGCACGCTCCCTGAACAGAAACTCGATGCCCGTCCCCACGACCTCCGCCGCCATCGCCAGCACCATCGAGAACCGACGGACCTTCGCGATCATCAGCCACCCCGACGCCGGCAAGACCACCCTCACCGAGAAGCTGCTGCTGTACGGCGGTGCGATCCACCTCGCCGGCTCGGTCAAGGCCCGGCGCGCGCAACGCCATGCCACGTCGGACTGGATGGCCCTCGAGCAGGAACGCGGCATCTCGGTGACGTCGAGCGTGATGCAGTTCGACTGGGCCGGCTTCCACATCAACCTGCTGGACACGCCCGGGCACGAGGACTTCTCCGAGGACACCTACCGCACGCTGGTGGCGGCCGACAGCGCCATGATGCTGCTGGACAACCGCAAGGGCGTGGAGGACCGCACGCGCCAGCTGTTCCAGGTGTGCAAGCGCCGGCGGATGCCGATCTTCGCGCTCGTGAACAAGTGCGACCGCGTGGGTGAGGACCCGCTGAAGCTGGTGAGCGACGTGGAGACGGACCTGGGCATCAACTGTCACCCGGTCACCTGGCCAATCCATCGCGACGGGTCGTTCGTCGGGGTCTACGATCGCCGCAAGGAGCAGATCTACCTGTTCGATCGCGGCGACGACCACGGGGCGAAGCGGGCGACCGGCCACGAGGGCCGCCTCGACAGCCCGGAGATCATCGCGCTGCTCGGCCCCGAGGCGCACCAACAGCTGCTGCACGATCTCGAGTTGCTGGAGGCGGCGGGCCACCCGTTCGACCACGCACAGATCCTGACCGGCGACCTGGTGCCGGTGTTCTTCGGCAGTGCGCTCACGAACTTCGGCGTCGAGCCGTTCTTCCGCGAGTTCCTGGAGCTGGCGCCGTCGCCCACATCGCGCCTCTCGACCCTCGGCCCGGTGGAGCCGACGCAGGAGGAGTTCACGGGCTTCGTGTTCAAGATCCAGGCGAACATGGACCCCAAGCACCGCGACCGCATCGCCTTCGTGCGCGTCTGCTCGGGGCGGTTCGAGGCGGGGATGCCGTCGCTGCACGTGCGGACGGGCAAGACCGTGCGCCTGAATGCGCCGCAGCAGTTCATGGCGCGCGAGCGGACGATCATCGAGGAGGCGTGGCCGGGTGACGTGATCGGCATCATGGACCGCGGCACCCTGCGCATCGGCGACTCGCTGACCGAGGGCGCGAAGCTCGAGTTCAGCGACATTCCGCGCTTCCCCCCCGAGCACTTCGCGCGCGTGATCCTGAAGGACCCGATCAAGCGCAAGCAGCTCGACGCCGGCCTCCGCCAGCTCACCGAGGAGGGCGCGGCGCAGGTGTTCTACACGTCACAGTCCGACGTGTCGCAGCCCACGCCGATCGTCGGCGCCGTCGGCATCCTGCAGTTCGACGTGATGCTGCACCGCCTGGAGCACGAGTACGGCGTGCGCTGCAGGCTGGAGCCGATCACGGCGCGCTACCCGCGCTGGGTCACCGGCACGACCGCCGACATCGACCGCCTCGCGGGCGAGCCGGGCCGGCTGCGCATCTTCGATTCGCTCGGCAATCCGGTGATCCTGTTCGAGAGCGAGTGGGCGCAGCGCTGGACCGTCGATCGCGTCACCGCGCTGCAGTTCCATGAAGTGGCGCCCTGAACTGCAAGAGCAACGGCTTTGACGCAAACGCGCAAAGCCGTTGACGTTACCAGAGCTGGACCGAAGCCAGCGCTACCAGCTGCGGAGCACTTCGGCGGCGGACATACGGGTGGGGCCGGGGTACGGGACGGCCGTGCCCTTGATGGTGTACCAGAGGATCCGGTTGAAGAGATCCTCCTCGGCCACGTCCTCGTAGCGCAGGTCGAGCTTGCGGGACTCGATCGCGCCGGTGCCGCGGGGCGGGTTCTTCTGGGTCAGCGACTGCGCTGGCGTGATGGCGGCGTAGGGGCGCGTGTCCGGGCTCGTGCGCCAGATCTCCCGCAGCGGGCGTCCGTAGTGGTCGTACGGCGAGAGCGCATCGAGGCCGAGCAGCGCCTCCATCGTCGCGATGACATCGGTGGTGTTCACGAAGCGGTGGTGGGCGTCGCTGCGGGCCCATGGCGACACGACCAGCAGCAGCGAGCGGTGCGAGTCCACGTGGTCGGGACCGGCCTGCGCGTCGTCCTCGAGGACGAAGATCGCGGTGCTCTCCCAGAACTTCGTCTTCGACACCGCCTCGACGATGCGGCCGAGGGCGAGGTCGTTGTCGGCGAAGTGCGCCTGCGGCGTGGGCTTGTTGGCCGAGGCGCCGGAGGTGTGGTCGTTGGGAAGGCGCAGGATCTGGAGCTGCGGCATCTCACCCGTCGCCACGAACCCCTGCAGTTCGCGGAGGTACACGTCCGCCCGCCGCTGGTCCTGGATGTCGAGGTTGTAGCCCGGGTACTCCTTGCTGGTGTTCGCCACCAGGAATGGCTTCACGCCACGATACCCCTCCGGTGCCTCGCCACGCACGCCCTCGGGCACCACGAACTCACCGAAGTTCCGGAAGGTGATCCCCTTCCGCTGCGCGAGATCCCAGAGGTAGCCGTTGGCCGGCTCCGCCACGTCGTCGTCATCGTCGTCCGCCGGCACGCGTCCGCGATTGGTGCCCTCGTAGTCGTACGAGCGGCCGCGCCCCGAGTAGTTCGACGGGACGGTCTTCTGGGTGTAGTCGGTGGTGTACGCCGCGGTGCTCCAGTTGTGGCCGTCCGCGCTCACCTCGGCGTTCACGAAGAACCGGTCGAACAGGCCGAAGCGCTCGGCGAGCGCATGATGATTGGGCGACGAGACGTTGCGCGGAAAGAAGAGCAGTGTCGTGTCGCCATCACCCTGCGGCAGGTCGGAGAAGACCTGGTCGTAGGTGCGGTTCTCCTTGATGATGTAGATCACGTGCCGGATCGGCGGCAGCCCGGCCTTCACGGCCGGCGCGTCCCAGTTGTTCGCGCGGGCCACGCGACCACTCAGTGCCGCCAGCGACGGCGCGGCGAACTGCGAGGTCGAGAGCCGGGTGATCGTCCCGTTGATCTGCCCCGACGTGTAGCTGGTGGGACGATCCGCGGCGTTGCCCCTGCCGTCCGGCTGCGGAAGTTTCGGGTTCGGCGCCGTGCCGCGGCCCTTCGCGTCGATGACGTGGAGCGTGTCGGCCACCATCACGAGGGCCGACGGATACCACCCCACCGGCGCACGTCCGAGGAGCGAGTCGGCGGTGCCGGCGCCGGTGCCCGCCGTGGCTGCGCTGAGCGCGAAGAGCGCGACGGCGTTGTTGTCGCCCTCGGTGACGTAGAGCCGCGTGCCGTCCGCCGAGAGCAGCAGCCCGATGGGGGCGCTGCCCTGCCCCAGGTTGGCCGGCGTCGGGTCGCGCAGGGTCGCCACGACGCTGCGCGACTTCGTGTCGATCACGCTGATCGCATCGGTGGAGGCCGAGGTCGCGAAGAGGCGCGCCCCATCGGCGCTGAGCACCATCGTGGACGGGTGCCGGCCCACCGAAATCGGTGACAGTGCACGAATTGCGTCACCGCTGCGCGCATAGGCATGGATGGCCTGCGTCCCCCAGCTCGACACGTAGATGGTGCCGTCCTTCCCGACGATCACGCCGTAGGGATAGCGCCCCGCGGCAAGGCGCTGCACCACGCTGCCGGTCGCCACATCGACCACCGCCAGCGAGTCGGAGAGGTTCTCGGCGACGTAGAGGAATCGGCCATCGGCACTGGTCGCGAGGCCGGCCGGGTAGCTGATGCCATTGCTGCGCGGGTTCGGGCGCACGCGCAGGATGAGGGAGTCGCGGAGAGTGAGCCTCGACGCGGCCCAGTCGTAGCGGTAGACGACGTCGGTGTTGCCGCCCGAGGCGTAGACGGTGCGGCCGTCGGGGGCGAAGGCCAGGCCGATGAAGGCGGCGGCCTGCTCGAGTGTCTGCGTGACCGCTCCGGTGCGGCGGTTCACCACCTGCACACCCTGCTGCCGCCAGCCGTTGAGCAGCAGGAGGATGTGTGACGAGTCCGGGGACAGCACCGCCGCCAGCGGCAGCGGTCCGACGTCGGTGCGCGGGCCGGCGGGGTCGAGGCGGACACCTGTCGGGAGCCTTGGGGCGTCCCTGGACGTGGTCAGGGCGGATGACGACGCGTTCTGGCAGGCCGCCAGTGTTCCGGCGAGGATGGCGACCTGGAGCAGGTTCGAGCCGATGCGATTGGACATGCCCGAAAAATGCACCGGTATCATCGTTTTCGCGCACCGCCAACGCGACTGAAACGACCCTGTTATCAATACGCCGGGTGACGGGCCGCTGACGGGCGGCGGCGCCCTGTCCGCAGGACACACACACATGGCCAATGAGTCGCAGCGCCGGCTGGCGCGGGTGTACCGTGCGGACGGCAGCGAGACGGTGCTGGGGGACCACGAAGCGCTGTCGGGCGAGGACGTCCTGCCGGGGCTCAGCATTCCACTGGCGTCACTCTTCGACTGACCGGGCGGTGGATCGACCCGACGCACGAACGGCCCGGAGCGTGTCGCCCCGGGCCGTTCGCCTGTCCTGCGGATCCAACGCCGTCCTTACAACTCGTCCTGCAGCCCAGCCGCGACCGGCGGCATCGACAGCGGGGTGAGGGCCGGCGACTCGAGGAACGAGGCGCTGGCGTCGAACGGGGTCTCGGGCAGCGGCGGCGGTTCCATGCCGTCGATCTCCACGTCGTTGTACCGGTACATGCCGGTACCCGCCGGGATGAGGTGCCCGATGATGATGTTCTCCTTGAGGCCCAGCAGGTCGTCCTGCGAGCCGCGGATGGCGGCGTCGGTGAGGACGCGGGTGGTCTCCTGGAAGCTGGCGGCCGAGATGAACGACTGCGTCGTGAGGGACGCCTTCGTGATGCCCAGCAGCAGCGGTTCGGCCTGCGACGGCACCTTGCCCGCCGCCTCGATCGCTGCGTTCTCCGCCAGCCAGATCGCGCGCTCGACGTGTTCCGCCTCGAGGAACTCCGTGTCGCCGCTCTCCGTGATGCGCACCTTCTGCAGCATCTGGCGCACGATCACGCCGATGTGCTTGTCGTTGATCTTCACGCCCTGCAGGCGATAGACCTCCTGCACTTCGTTGAGGAGGTATTCCTGCACCGCACGCGGTCCCTTGATGGCGAGGATGTCGGGCGGGGTGACCGGGCCTTCCGACAGGCGGTCGCCGGCGCGCACGCGGTCTCCCTCGTGCACGCGGAGGTGCTTGCCGGACGGCACTTCGTACTGCTTCGGCTCGGCCGACTCGATCTCCGCCCAGCCGTTCCGCGGATCGGCCGGGTAGACGCGGATCTCGCGCTTGCCGCGCTTGATGTCGCCGAAGCGCACGACGCCGTCGATCTCGGTGATCGTCGCCGGGTCCTTCGGGCGACGGGCCTCGAACAGCTCGGCCACGCGCGGCAGGCCACCGGTGATGTCGCGCGTCTTGTAGGCCTCGCGGTTCACCTTGGCGATGATCGTGCCGGCGCTGATCTCCTGCTCGTCGCGCACCTCCAGCTTCGCGCCCACCGGCACCACGAAGTCGCGGACACGCTGGCCGCGCGCATCGATGATCTCGATGTGCGGGTGCAGCTTCTTGTCGCGGTCCTCGATGACGCGGCGTTCGCGCATGCCGGTGAGCTCGTCGAGCTCGTCGGACATCGACTCGTCCTCGACCAGGTCCACGAAGCGGACCTTGCCCGACACGTCCACGATGATCGGGTTCGAGTACGGGTCCCAGCTGAAGATCGTGTCGTCCTTCTTCACGACCTGGCCCTCGGCGACCATCAGCTCGGCGCCGAGCGGCACCAGCAGCCGGGCCCCGACGCCATAGCTGGCATCGGCGGAGCCCTTGATGGTGAGCTCGCCCTCGTATGACGTGACGATGCTCTTGCCGTCCTTGTCGGTCACGAAGGTGAGGCGGTCGCCGAACTCGACGACACCCGGCACCTTCGTCTTCTTCACCGTCTGCTCGGCGATACGGGCGGCGGCCCCACCGATGTGGAAGGTGCGCAGCGTGAGCTGCGTGCCCGGCTCACCGATGGACTGCGCGGCGATGATGCCCACCGCCTCGCCCGGGTCCACGACCGCCATGGTGGCCAGGTTGCGGCCGTAGCACATGCGGCAGAGGCCCCGCTTGCTCTCACACGTCAGGACCGAGCGGATCTTCACCTTCTCGATGCTCGACTCCTCGATCACCTTCGCGAGGTCCTCGTCGATCATCATGCCCGCCTCGACCAGCAGCTTCGGGCGGCCGCTCTCATCGCGCTCGAACGGATCGAACACGTCCTCGCCGGCGAAGCTGCCGACGATGCGCTCGCTGAGCGACTCGATCACGTCCTCGCCTTCCTTCAGCGCCTCGGCGTCGATGCCCAGCAGCGTGCCGCAATCCTCCTCGGCGATCGTCACGTCCTGGGCGACGTCGCAGAGGCGGCGCGTCAGGTAGCCGGCGTCGGCCGTCTTGAGCGCGGTGTCGGCGAGGCCCTTCCGGGCGCCGTGCGTCGAGATGAAGTACTCGTGCACCGACAGCCCTTCACGGAAGTTCGACTTGATGGGGCTCTCGATGATCTCGCCGAGTCCACCGGTGAGCTTCTTCTGCGGCTTCGCCATCAGGCCGCGCATGCCGGCGAGCTGGCGGATCTGGTCGCGTGACCCACGGGCGCCCGAGTCGAACATCATGAACACCGGGTTGAACCCGCCCTGGGAGGCGCGCATGGCATCGACCATCGCGTTGGCGATGTCGGTGTTCGCGTGCGTCCAGGTGTCGATCACCTTGTTGTAGCGCTCGCCGTTCGTGATGTTGCCCGTCTGGTAGGCGCGCTGGAACCGGTCCACGCGCTCGCCCGCCTCCTTCAGGAGCTCGTCCTTCTCGCGCGGGATGTGCAGGTCCTCGATGCCGATGGACACGCCGGAGCGGGTCGCATTGGTGAACCCGAACTCCTTGAGGCGGTCGAGGAACGTGACCGTCTCGGCGAGGCCGGCGCGGCGGTAGCTCTCGAACACGAGCTCACCGAGCACCTTCTTCTTCATGTCCTTGTTCTGGAAGCCGAGGGCCGCCGGGACGATGGCATTGAACAGCACACGGCCGGCGGTGGTGGTCACCCACGCGCCGTCGTGCAGGTAGCGGATCACGTCCTTGCGCACGATGCTGCCCAGCGCCAGGCCGGTCTCGACGTCGGCGTGGGTGCTGAAGTGGCGGAGGGCGTTGTACTTCTTCGGGTCGCGGGCCGTCTGGTCGAAGTCGGCCGGGGCCTTCGTCGCCACGTAGCAGCCGAGCACGATGTCCTGTGACGGCTCCGCCACCGGCCGGCCGTCGGCCGGCTTGAGGATGTTGTTGCTCGACAGCATCAGCACGCGGGCCTCGATCTGCGCCTCGAACGAGAGCGGCACGTGCACGGCCATCTGGTCACCGTCGAAGTCGGCGTTGAACGCCGCGCAGACGAGCGGATGGATGCGGATGGCCTTGCCTTCCACCAGCACCGGCTCGAAGGCCTGGATGCCGAGGCGATGCAGCGTCGGGGCACGGTTCAGCAGCACCGGGTGGTCGCGGATGATCTCCTCGAGGATCTCGTACACCTCGGGGCTCTCGCGCTCCACGATCTTCTTGGCGCGCTTCACGGTCTCGGCGATGCCCTTGTCCACCAGCTTGTGGATGATGAACGGCTTGAAGAGCTCCAGCGCCATCGCCTTCGGCAGACCGCACTGGTGCA